>JBGULZ010000262.1:0-3525 GCA_045116595.1 Ruminococcus sp.
TTATCTTATTTTCCCGTATTGTGTTTATATTTTTAATATGATATAATTGTTCTGTAAACTTTCATTTCTGAAAAAAGAAAGGGTGTAAAATATGGTTGTTAAGGATATTATTGATATTTTGGAGGGCGAGATCATCTGTGAGGGCGACCTCGATCAGGAGATAAAAACCGCCTGCGGCTCCGATATGATGAGCGACGTGCTCGCTTTTGTAAAGGATCAGTCCGTGCTTTTGACCGGACTTGTAAATCCCCAGGTAGTCCGCACCGCCGAAATGATGGATATGGCGTGCATAGTATTCGTGCGCGGCAAAATGCCCGACCAATCCATTATCAGCCTTGCAGAGACAAGGGGGATAACGCTGATCAAAACAAGGTTCAGGATGTTTACCGCCTGCGGACTCCTTTATTCCAACGGACTTTCGGGAGGAACAAAGGTATGAGCAACGCTATACATCTCCATTACGAGGTCTCGGACGAGGATTTTACAAGGGCGGGCGAAGCCAGCGGAGCCGTTAAAAAAAGGCTTAAATCCCTCGGCTTCAACCCCGACGCCATAAGGCGCGTCGCTATCGCTATGTATGAGGCTGAGATCAATATGGTGATCCACGCCAACGGCGGCTATTGCGACGTTGACATTTATCCCGACAGGATAGAGATACTTATGTCCGATACCGGCCCCGGTATCCCCGATGTTGACAAGGCGATGCAGGAGGGCTTTTCAACAGCGCCCGACAACGTTCGCTCGCTCGGCTTCGGCGCGGGAATGGGACTTCCCAACATCAAAAAATACAGCGATGAAATGCGTATCGAAACCACCATCGGAGTAGGAACGAATCTCTATCTGACTATCAGAGTTTAGCTCGGCAGGGGCCGGCATTGCCGAGCCTTGCAAGTTTTGATTTAATATATAGGAGTATTTATGAAAAAATATTTCCACTCGGTTGAGCTTGAAGCGGATCTCTGCTGCGGCTGTACCAACTGCCTAAAGCACTGTCCGACCGAGGCTATCAGGGTGCACGGGGGAAAGGCGAGGATACTCACCGAGCGCTGCATCGACTGCGGCGAGTGCATCAGGATATGCCCTCACCACGCCAAAAAGGCACACAGCTCGACCTTAGAAGAAACCAAAAAATTCAAATATAACGTGGCTATACCCGCGCCCGCGCTGTTCGGTCAGTTCAACAGGCTCGACAATATCGACATCGTGCTGACCGGGCTTAAAAAAATCGGCTTTGACAAGGTGTTCGAGGTATCGCGCGGAGCTGAGCTTGTGAGCGAGGCAACAAGAAAGCTGATCAAGGAGGACAAGCTCAAAAAGCCGATAATCAGCTCGGCTTGTCCCGCCGTAGTCAGGCTCATCAAAATACGCTTCCCCGAGCTTTGCGAGAACGTACTGCCCCTGCTTGCCCCAATGGAGGTAGCGGCTAAGATCGCGCGCAGAGAGGCTGTTGAGGAAACGGGCTTGCGGAGCGATGAGATCGGCGTTTTCTTCATCACGCCCTGCCCCGCTAAGGTGACTGAGGCTCACTCGCCCAATTACGCCGAAAGCTCAGAGGTAGACGGCGCGATCGCCATATCAAAAATATATCGCGAGCTCACTCAGGCTATGGATCACCTCACAGAGGTCGAGCAAATAGCCAAATCGGGAATAATCGGTATCGGCTGGGCAAATTCGGGCGGTGAAGCCGCCGCTATGCTCGGCGACAAATACCTCGCGGCTGACGGTATAGTAAACGTCATCAGAGTGCTCGAGGAGCTCGAGGACGACCATATCAGGGACGTAGAATTTATCGAGCTCAACGCCTGCTCCGGCGGCTGCGTCGGCGGCGTCCTCACGGTAGAAAATCCTTATGTCGCGCAGGCGAGGATCCACAAGCTCAGAAAGTACCTTCCGGTATCCCTGAACCACCTTGAAAACCACAATATCGATGATATGAAGTGGACGGAGGAGCTCGAGTTCGACGCCGATATTTTCAGGCTCGACGAGGATATCGTAAAGGCTATGCAGATGATGTCCGATATGGAGGAAATACTCAGCGGACTTCCCGGGCTCGACTGCGGCTCCTGCGGAGCGCCCACCTGCCGCGCTATGGCGGAGGATATCGTACGCGGAAAAGCAAAGGAGACCGACTGTATCCATAAATTAAAGGCAAAGATCCAAAACGTCTACGACCAGCTGAAGAATACGATATAGTAATATAGGGGCGGGCAATTTCCCGCCCACAAAAGCCTTTTTGTGTTGAGGTTAATTATGACGGTAAAAGATTTTATTGAAAAGTGCAATTTAAAAGTCCTTGTCGAGGGCGAGCTTGACAGGGAGATCACGACCTGCTACATCGGCGATCTTTTAAGCTGGGTAATGGGCAGAGCCCCCGGTGACAGCGCGTGGCTCACCGTAATGGGCAACATCAACTCGATCGCGGTCGCGACCCTCGCGGATGTCAGCTGTATCGTTTTGGTAGAAAACGCCGCTCTTGACGCGGAAGCAAAGGCAAAGGCGGAGATGCACGAAGTCACCATCCTCTCCACAGAGCTCAACAGCTACGATTTAGCGGTAGCGCTAAGCAAGTTGATTTAAGATGAAGTATTTTTACGATCTGCACCTGCATTCGTGCCTTTCGCCCTGCGGCGATATGGATATGACGCCAAACAACATAACGGGAATGGCGGCGCTTTTGGGGCTTGATGTTATCGCCCTGACCGACCACAACACCTGCCTCAACTGCGAGGCGGCGATCGAGGCGGGAAAGCGCAACGGCGTTCTGGTGATCCCGGGAATGGAGCTCACCACCAGCGAGGATATCCACGCGGTGTGTCTGTTCCCGACGCTTGAGCGCGCCCTGAACTGGAGCGAATACGTCGATAACCACCGTATAAAGGTCAAAAACCGTCCAGATATCTACGGCAGGCAGGTGATAATGAACAGCGTTGATGAGGAGATAGGGGAGATAGAGCACCTGCTTTTGCCCGCGACGGAGATCAGCATAATGAACGCCCACAGCCTGGTCGAGGATTTCGGCGGTATATGCTACCCCGCGCACATAGACCGCGACAGCTATTCAATATTGTCCGTTCTCGGCGAGATCGACCCGTTCAGCGGCTTTACAACAGTTGAGCTCGCGGATAAAACAAAGCTCGAAGAGCTCAAAAAGCTCCACCCGATTTTAAATATGATGGACATCATAACAAGCTCCGATGCGCATTACCTCGAAAATATGCGCGACGCGGAGAACTTTTTCGAGCTCGATGAACTGACAGCGGAAAATGTCATTGATAAGTTAAAAATATAAAATTGATGATTTTAACGGCGGCCTTTGCGGCCGCCGTTTTTATGCGTCATAATTCCTATTTGGAAAAATATATCAAAAACCTGTCGAAATTATTTGTTTCCATTGTAAAAAACGTATAGACTTTCAAAAACTTTTATGTTATAATAAAGAGCAATAGTTGGGCGAGTGTGTATTTTTTTATAAAAATCACCCAACAGGGTTGCATGATCCGCTGCTTTTTGCAGCGAGCAACGCGA
>JBGULZ010000263.1:0-9182 GCA_045116595.1 Ruminococcus sp.
CAGGCAGAATATCCTTCTGTCGTCGCAAACGCTCAGTCTGTCGGCAACGGAAGCCTTTGAAAGCTTTTCAAATTCCTTGTCGTCAAGCGTATCGTGGGAGATCTCAGCGCCGCGGACAGCCTTCATAATAGCCTGCTCAAAGGTCGGAGCGATAGCCATAACCTCGCCGGTAGCCTTCATCTGTGTGCCGAGAGTACGCTTTGCGTAAACGAACTTGTCAAACGGCCACTTGGGGAATTTTACTACAACGTAGTCGATAGCGGGCTCAAAGCAAGCGTATGTAGTGCCTGTTACGGCGTTCTTGATCTCGCTGAGAGTAAAGCCGATAGCGATCTTCGCCGCGACCTTGGCGATCGGGTAACCCGTTGCCTTTGAAGCGAGCGCGGAAGAACGCGATACACGCGGGTTTACCTCGATAACAGCGTATTCAAAGGTCTCGGGGTCAAGCGCGAACTGGCAGTTACAGCCGCCCTCTACCTCAAGCTTTGAGATAATGCTGAGCGCCGCCGAGCGGAGCATTTGATATTCCTTGTCTGAAAGCGTTACCGTAGGAGCGATTACGATAGAGTCGCCGGTGTGAACGCCGACGGGGTCAAAGTTTTCCATCGAGCAGATGGTGATAACATTTCCCTCGCTGTCGCGCATTACCTCGAACTCGATCTCTTTCCAGCCGGACACGCACTTTTCAACAAGCACCTGTGTGATAGGCGAAAGCTCAAGTCCGTTAGAGGTGATCTCTCTGAGCTCCTCCTCGTTGTTTACGATACCGCCGCCTGTACCGCCGAGGGTGAACGCGGGGCGGATGATTACGGGGTAGCCGATCTCTTCGGTGAATTTTACGGCCGACTCAACGTCGTTTACTACCGTTGAGGGGATTACAGGCTGGTTGATCTCGAGCATAGCTTCCTTAAAGAGCTGTCTGTCCTCAGCCTTGTCGATCGTCTCGGGCTTTGCGCCGAGCAGCTGTACACCGTATTTTTCAAGGAAGCCTTCCTTTGCAAGCTGCATAGAAAGTGTAAGTCCCGTCTGACCGCCAAGCGTAGAAAGCAGGCTGTCGGGACGCTCCTTGCGGATGATCCTCTTGATCGTGGTAAGCGTAAGCGGCTCAATATAAACCTTGTCCGCCATAGCGTTGTCTGTCATAATCGTCGCGGGGTTGGAGTTTACGAGGATTACCTCTAAGCCCTCTTCCTTGAGAGCGCGGCACGCCTGTGTTCCCGCGTAGTCAAACTCGGCAGCCTGACCGATAACGATCGGACCCGAGCCGATAACCATTACTCTTTTTATATCCTTTTTAAGCGGCATATCATCAATCCTTACTTTATAGATTTAGGTTAGAAGTATTTTATGTTAATTATTTCTTGTTTTCTTTCATCATATCAATGAAGCGGTCAAACAGGAAGTCCGTGTCGAGCGGTCCGCCGCACGCCTCGGGATGGAACTGTACCGAGAACGCCGGGATGTCGGTGTAGTCAACGCCCTCGCAGGTGTTGTCATTGCCGTTTACAAAGCTGACCTCAGCGTTTTGCGGCAAATCTTCCGATACTACCGCGTAGCCGTGGTTCTGGGATGTGATGTAAACTCTGTTTGCCTTGATGTCTCTAACGGGCTGGTTAGCTCCGCGGTGGCCGTATTTGAGCTTTGTGGTCTTGCCGCCCTGAGAAAGCGCCATAAGCTGGTGGCCGAGGCAGATGCCGAACATCGGTACCTTTTTCTCCGTGAGCTTTTTGATCTCTTCGATCACAGCCTTGTTCTCGGTGGGGTCTCCGGGTCCGTTTGACAGCATAACGCCGTCGGGATCTAACGCCATGATCTCCTCCGCTGTGGTGTGAGCCGGTACGACCGTAAGGTTGCAGCCGCGTCTGAGCAGCTCGCGGTCAATGTTTGACTTTGCGCCGAAGTCCATAAGCACAACGTTGAGCTCAGGGTTCTCAGCCTTAAAGTGCTGAGGCTCGGCAGTAGTTGTATTCTCGACCGCGTTGACTACCTTGTAGCTTTTAAGCTCCTTAAGCAGCTCGTCGGTAACTTCGGGGGTGTACTGTATTTTGCAGTTCATAACGCCGTACTCGCGGACTATCCTTGTCAGCGCGCGGGTGTCGATACCGCATACCCCGGGAACGCCGGATTCTTTTAAAAAGGTGTCAAGATCGCCCTCACTGCGGAAATTAGAGGGAGCTTGACACCATTCTCTTACAATATAGCCTTTTAAAATGGGAGCATCGCTCTCAAAATCAGAGGGGATAACGCCGTAGTTGCCGATAAGCGGGAATGTCTGAATAATCACCTGACCGTAATAGCTGGGGTCGGTGAGTGTTTCAAGATAGCCTGTCATAGCGGTTGTAAAAACAAGCTCTCCTGTTGTTTCCTTTTCGGCACCGAATGACTTACCCTCAAAAACGGTTCCGTTTTCAAGAACTAAGTACGCTGTCTTACTCATAAAAACATCCTTTCTTTCTCTGTATATTTGAAATTACTTATTATCGAAGTAAAAAGTTGATTTGCATCCGCCGGAAAGCTTGCCGGCGCGCAGTCTTTCTTCAACATAATATTTTACAAGATTTGACCCTTTTATAATTTACATTATGGAATTAAAGCGATATTTTTTTTGCTACACTAAATCCGCTGTTTTTAGCCTGAGTTTTTGTTTAAAATGGAAAAACCAAAAATGTACATTACAAAACAAATGCCTGTTCCGGACACAATCGCCGGAACAGGCTGGATTTATTATACTCCAAACAACAGCTCGCTGTATGAGGGATAAGGCCAATACTCCTCGGAGGTCTCTGTCTCCATAGAGTCGCATATCTCCCTTAACTCCTGCATTTTTGAGAGCACGGGATCACGGTAATAGCTCGCGTAGGCAAGCCCGTCATTGCTGTACTTGGCGGCGCCCGCAACAGCTTCCTCGAGCTCTTTTGTCTTTTTAACAAAGTCCACAAGCTTGTTTGAAAGGCTTCTTACCAAGTCCTCCTCAACAGAGGTCGGGATATCGCTCGAGAGCGCCTTTTTGGCAAGCGCGGTCTCTGTCAGCTCGCGTACAAACGAAGACACCGCGGGTGTGATGTTCTTCTTTGCCATATCTATCATAGTGAGCGCTTCGATGTTGATCTGCTTTGAGTAACCCTCAAGCTCGATCTCGTATCTCGCTCTGAACTCCGCCTCGGTGCAGATGTTGTTCTTGACAAAGAGGTCGATGTTCTTTTGGTCCATAAAGTGAACGAACGCGTCGGGAAGGGATTTAAGGTTGAGCAAGCCCCTTCTCTCGGCTTCGTCTACCCACTCCTCGGCGTAGTTGTCGCCGTTGAAGATGATCCTGCGGTGGTTTGTGAACACCCTCTTGACAAGCGCCTTGACAGCCGCCTCAAAGTCGGACGCGCCGTTTAATTCGTCATGGAACTGAGCAAGCTGCTCTGCCACCATTGTGTTGAGCATATAGTTGGGGCAGCCGATGTTGAGCGCTGAACCGAGCGCGCGGAACTCAAAC
Organism: Ruminococcus sp.; assembly: GCA_045116595.1. Taxonomy (GTDB): domain Bacteria; phylum Bacillota; class Clostridia; order Oscillospirales; family Acutalibacteraceae; genus Ruminococcoides. Next base: position 3,485 of record JBGULZ010000263.1, read on the forward strand.
TTGTTGCCCGTAAACGCAAACGGAGACGTGCGGTTTCTGTCCGAGGTATCCTTTTTGAAGTCGGCGAGAACGTCAACGCCTGTCTGGACTCTCTCCTTGCCCTGGCTGACATACTCCCCGCCCTCGATGATAGCGTCTACCATAGCGCCGAGATCGTCGCCGAGGTACATTGAAATTATCGCGGGAGGAGCCTCGTTAGCGCCGAGGCGGTGATCGTTGCCCGCGGAGGCAACGGTTATCCTGAGAAGATCCTGATACTCGTCAACAGCCTTTACAACTGCCGCGAGGAATACCTGGAACTGCAGATTCTCCTCGGGACGCTTGCCCGGAGAAAGCAGGTTTTCGCCTGTATTTGTAGTAAGCGACTAGTTGTTGTGCTTGCCCGAGCCGTTAACGCCGGCAAAGGGTTTTTCGTGGAGCAGACAAACAAGGCCGTGCTTTTCGGCTGTCTTTTTCATGATCTCCATTGTGAGCTCATTGTGATCGGTCGCGATATTTGAATTTGTAAAAATCGGAGCGAGCTCGTGCTGTGAGGGCGCTACCTCGTTATGCTTTGTCTTAGCGAGCACGCCGAGCTTCCAAAGCTCCTCGTCAAGGTCCTTCATATACGCCGCTACCCTTGTTTTGATAGCGCCGAAATAATGGTCGTCAAGCTCCTGCCCCTTGGGCGCCATAGCGCCGAAAAGAGTCCTGCCCGTAAGCTTTAGATCCTCTCTCTGATCGTAGAGCTCTCTGTCAATAAGAAAATACTCCTGCTCGGGGCCGACGGTCGTGATGACCCTCGCGACATCGGTCTTGCCGAAGAGGTGAAGTATCTTTACCGCCTCTGTGCTGATCCTCTCCATAGAGCGGAGAAGCGGGGTCTTTTTATCGAGCACCTCGCCCGTATATGAACAGAACGCCGTGGGGATATAGAGCGTGCCTTCCCTTACAAACGCCGGAGAGGTGGGATCCCATGTCGTATAACCCCTCGCCTCAAAGGTCGCGCGGATACCGCCGCTGGGGAACGAAGAAGCGTCCGGCTCGCCCTTGATGAGCTCCTTACCGGAGAACTCCATAATTACCTGATCGTCGCCCTTGGGTGTGATAAAGCTGTCGTGCTTTTCCGCGGTAACGCCTGTCATCGGCTGGAACCAGTGGGTGTAGTGAGTGCAGCCGAGCTCGATCGCCCAGTCCTTCATAGCCGCGGCGACAACATTAGCTACGCTCAAATCGAGCGGCTCGCCGTCCTGAACAGTCTTTTTAAGCGCCTTGTAGGTCGATTTGGGAAGTCTTTCCTGCATTTTCCGGTCGTTAAAGACCTTGCATCCGAACATCTCGGGAACCTTAACCATAAATTACTCTCCTGTTTTACAGTAAATCTGAGTTTGTAAAAACAAAGACGCTGTAAGCACTGTGCTTACAGCGCCTTCGCTGTTTATTGCTGTTAGTATATTCTTTTTTACGGATTTTGTCAATAGTTTTTTGACGGCTAAAGAAACGGTCTTTTGCCATATGCAAGCGTATTTTTTGGGTATTTTTTCAGAAATGTTGATTAGCCCGCCGAAAAATGATAAAATAGCCTTAAAAGGTGTGATTTTAATGAGCAAAACCACTGTTACAAACAAAAACATCTGCCCCGTCTACAAAAAATGCGGCGGGTGCCAGCTACAAAATATGAGCTACCCCGAGCAGCTTAGGTTCAAGCAGAACAAGGCCGAGCGGTACTTAAAGCGCTTTGGCAAGGTGCTGCCGATAATCGGTATGGAAAACCCGTACCACTACCGCAACAAGGTTCAGGCGGCGTTTTACACCAACCGCAGCGGCAAGATAATCTCGGGCGTTTACCAGTCGGGCAGCCACAATGTTGTAGGGATAGACAGCTGCCAGATCGAGGACAAGCTCGCCGATAAAATAATCGTCGGCGTCAGAAAGCTTATGCCTTCGTTCAAGATGACGACCTACAACGAGGACACACGACGCGGATTTTTGCGCCATATCCTTGTAAAGCGCGGGTTCGCTACAAATCAGGTGATGCTCGTTATGGTCACGGGCAAGCCGATGTTCCCGTCAAAAAACAACTTTGTAAAGGCGATCCGCGAGAAATTTCCCGAGATCACCACGATAGTCCAAAACATCAATCCATATCAAACTAACCTTGTGCTCGGCGACAAAGAAAACGTGCTCTACGGCAAGGGGTATATCGAGGACATCCTGTGCGGCTGCAGGTTCAGGATATCGCCCAAGAGCTTTTACCAGATCAACCCCGTGCAGACCGAGGTTTTGTACTCAACGGCGATAAAGTACGCGGGATTAAAAGGCGACGAGACCGTGCTCGACACCTACTGCGGGATCGGCACGATAGGCATAATCGCCGCAAAAAACGGCGCGGGCAGGGTGATAGGCGTTGAATTAAACGGCGACGCCGTGCGCGACGCGATAGTAAACTCCAAGGCGAACGGGCTGAAAAACATTCGCTTTTACAAAGCCGACGCGGGCGACTTTATGCGCGCCGCTGCCGAGGAGGATGAGCGTCCGGACGTGGTGTTTATGGATCCGCCGAGAGCCGGCAGCAGCGAGGTGTTTTTGAACTCGCTGATAAAAATGTCACCGAAAACCGTGGTTTATGTTTCCTGCAACCCCGAAACGATGGCAAGGGATTTAAGATATTTGGAACAAAAAAGCAAGTACAAGGTCAGAAAAATCCAGCCCGTAGATATGTTCCCGCACACAAATCACATAGAATGCGTAGCGCTGATCACAAAATAAATCTTAAGCGCTATTGCAATTATGGTATAATTATGGTATAATAACACCCGAAAGGAGTTGTTTTTATGCCTCAAATCATTCCTATAAAAGATTTAAAAAACACAAGCGAGATATCTCAGCTCTGCCACAGCACCGACAGCCCTGTTTTTATCACAAAAAACGGCTATGGCGATATGGTAATTATGAGTATGGAAGCATACGAAAAAGCTTTGTACCTACAAACCGTTTCAGAGAAGTTGGCACTTGCCGAAAAGCAAATCGATGACGGAAACGTGAAAGACGCCTCCGCCGCGCTAAAAGAACTGAGAGGCAAATATGGGCTATAAGCTGTTAATTGCTGCAAGCGCCTTGAATGAGTTGAATGAAATTGTTGACTATATTTCAAGCAACTTGGATAACCCTTTTGCCGCCGCCGACTTTTTGGATAAGGTCGAAGAATGTTATGACAGACTAAAAGATAACCCTAAAATCTACCAGTGTTGTGATTATCAGAACTTCAAAGAAAAAGGTTATCGTAAAGTAATCATCAAAAACTATATCTTGATCTATCGAATCGACGAGAAAAACAACACCGTTTATATTCTTCATTTCGTATATGGCAGACAGGATTACAATTCAATCATATAAGCAAAAGGACTGACTATGCAAAGTCAGTCCTGATTTTTTATTGATTTCTAAGGGATCTTGCTTAATCGTCTTCCCAGACTACCTCGTCCTCGACATAGCCTTCCCTTTTCTTTTTTCTGGCAACAAATATCTTAGCGATAAAGCCGCTTGCGAATACCAGTATGGTAACGACCCAGCCGCCGATGATCTGCGCCCAGATCGGGTAATCGCCATAGCTGCCGCCGTTCTTTCCGAACAGAGTTATCATATTCCATACGAACATAACAGTGAGCACGATCGGTGCGATGAACTTGACCGAAGCCGCAAACCACCAGTAAGGAACCTTGAAACGCTTAGTGTTCCTGTTGACCTCTTTGACAACCTTTCTGAGGCTGAACGTCCAACCGATAGCGATACACTCAAGTATTCCGATGATGATAAGGTTGATCGTATTAGCCCAGTTATCGACGATATCGAGCCAAGCAAGACCTGCCTGGGTAACGAACACTATCGAGATAAGTCCCGCGATAACGCAAATAGCGAGCGTTACTTTCTTTGGCTTGAGGTGGAATTTATCCGCAATCGCCGCCGAAACACCCTCTACGATAGAGAACGCCGAGTCGATTGCGAGCGTGATGAGCATAAGGTAGAATACAGCGCCGAATATGGCGTTGAACCAGCCTAAATTAGTCAGGTTGACTATCGCCTGCGGATATACAAAGAACGCGGTTCCGATACCGCTGTCGGTGATCTGGTCGAGCATACCCGTGCCGCCCATCGTCGAGAACATAACGATACCCGAAAGCACGCTGATAGCCATATCCGAGAAAGCGATGATCATAGCGTCCGCGGCGACATTCGCGTCGTCGCCGACATACGAGCCGTAGGCGAACATAATAGCCATCATTATAGACAGGCTGTAGAACACCTGACCTATGGCGTCTATCCAAAGCGTCGCGTCGCTAAGCTGAGTGAAGTCGGGAATAAAAAGTGTTTTCAGACCCACCATAGCGCCCGGCATAGTGCAGCCTTTGACTGCCATTATGATCAAAAGAACAACAGGGGCAAATACCGTGAACTTAACGACCTTGCCCACAGAGCTCGCGCCGTTGCGGATGCAGAAGAAGATAAGTCCCCACGCGACCAAAAGGCATAGCAAAACGACTCCGGGGATAGAACTACCCTCGATCGCCGCCGTGGAATCGGTCAGCTTCATAAACAGACCGCTCGCCGCCTCGTTGTCGTGCGTCATTCCCGCAAACTGCCAGGAGCTGACGAACATAAGGATGACCCACGCGAATACTACCGAGTAGTAGCAGACGATAACAAAAGCGTTTGAGGTCGCGGCCCAACCTACGGGCTCCCATTTTTTACCGATTCCGCGCATAGACTCGATAGCGCCCTTGCGGAACTTACGGGAAACCGATATTTCCATCATCAAAAGCGGGATCCCCATTGCGAGCATTACTACCAGATAAACCAGAAGGAACGCTCCGCCGCCGTGCTTTGCGGCAAGTCCGGGAAAACGCCACGCGTTGCCCAAGCCGACTGCCGAGCCTATGGCGGCAAGAATGAATGTGAAGCGCGAGCTCCACATATCTCTCTTTTCCATAAATAATCTCTCCAATTAAATTTTGATTTCCGCGCATCTGCGCAGCATTATTTCAATTATACACATTCGGCACTAATTATTCAAGCTATTTTTACAAATAATACAAAGATTTTCGTTTTTTATATTTGCATTTATCAAAATTTGTGATATAGTAATATTATTAACGCATCGGGAGGTAAAAAATGATTATCGACACCCACGCACACATCGGAAAAATGCTGAATTTCAATATGAAAACCGAGGATCTCCTTTACTCAATGGAAAAGTACGGGATCGATTTTTCGCTGTTCAGCAATATCGAGGCGGCGGAATTCAGCCACAGCGGGATCAAAGTGCCGTTCTTTATGTCAAAGCCGCAGAACACTATCCTCAAAAAATCGATAGCCGAAGCGCGCAAGGCTCCCGATAAGCTCGGCGTGCTGGTGTGGTGCAAGATCTATAAGGAAACTCCCGACGAGGAATTCAAACAGCTGATAAGGGACAACCGCGATATGATCTACGGAATAAAGCTGCACCCCTTTCACTCAAAACTCCGCCCCGACGACGAAAAGCTCGAGCCGCTCTACAAAATCGCCGCTGAGTTTGATTTGCCGATAGTATCGCACACGGGCGGCCGTGAGGAAGCGAGGTCGATATACATCTACAACGCCGCGAAAAAACACCCCGAGCTCAGCTTTGTTATGGTGCATATGGACTTGGGCACGGACAACCGCGAGGCGCGCGACCTGCTCG
>JBGULZ010000264.1:0-8446 GCA_045116595.1 Ruminococcus sp.
CCGCAGTATTGGTGTTAAACGACTCACCGAGCGGGAAATAGATATTTCTTCCGTCAAGGCTCGAGGCTTCATCAAGTGTAAACTTGGGGATCGTGATTTTATTTGCGCTATACTTATCTTTATTGATACGCAAGGATGAAGCGGATTGGAACTGTAACAATTCAGAGCTTGTTTCCGCAACATTCAGCTTAGCAAACCATGCGAAGGAAAAAGTCAGGCTAAGCAATAATACTAAAAAAAGCGTAATGTATGATTTAGCGAGTCTTCTTTTTGTTTTGCCAAAGCGTTTTGCAGTTACTGAAACAGCTTTGAAAAATCTCTTACTTTTCGTGACGATCCACCTCCATCCTTATTAGTTTATTGCGTAAATTTTATATTTATTTATCCGTTATCCAGCTCATAATTCATAGAAAAACTAAACTTGCCGCCTACAAACGCCAAACGAGCCTCTGCGTCTTCGCCTTCGATCCAGAGGTTGACGCGAATACGGCCGTAATAATATCCATTTGTTGAATCTTCATTATTTAAGGTAACGACTTCTTGATCGCTACCAAGAGTTTCACCTACAAATACATTAGTGGCATTATTACTGATAACCTGACGGCTGCTCGGTGACTCGTAGTACGCGTGGTCATTGGTGCCTTCACCGGAACGCAAGGCGAGCCCTGAACCGGTATAATATACAGCGCCTTTGTTTGCGTATTGATCGTTTGTTAATCCTGTATGTAAAGAACCAGCAGTATTATCCTGTCCATCTTTATCATGCAATCCATCATAATAAACATATGGTCCCGGAATCCAAAGCACTTCACGCTCGTTGCTGGCACCTAAATTCAATACCGACATACGAACCGCGCCGATTGCCGCGTCTTTTAAATTTAAATCTGGATTATTCGGATCAGTATAATTAGCAGGATCGTTATAAGATCCGCTGCTCTTTACATTGTTCGTGCTTGGCGATATATTTGAATCGCTCTTGAGCGTAACCGTGTGGTCGTCATCTTCGGTCTTGCAGCGGAAATAAACATCAAACGATAAGTACTCATCGTTTGGCATTGCATCATCAAAGTTTTGATCAGTATCAATATACGCAACGTTATCATACTGCATCAGCTTAGGAACTTTGAAAGTTGCTCCGTCGCCGGTAACCTCGCAAAGGAACAAGCCCTCCATGAACTTGAATTCCTGGTCGGAAAAATCAAATCTAACATTTCCGTCGATACTGTCATGCCAAGTTGTTCTTCTATAACCTGCGTCACCTTCGGATAAATTATTTGCCTCGTTGTAGGCATCGTTATCTGCCAAACGATCATTAATGTCATCGTACAGATCATTAGCAGACGGAGGCATAATATAAAACTCCAAGCCGTTGCTGACCTTTGTTTGAGCGTTGATTCCGTTTGCCGTTGCTGTTTGGCTTTTTGTAAACCAAGACATAACGCCAATAAACGCAACTACAGCAATAACGGCTAAAACTATTAAATTTTTAGCAATCATTCGCCCGGTGTTACGGCGGATCTCAACGCTTGTCTTCATAATCAACCTCTGTAATAGTAAATACCGATTATTGATTTTCCGTTTTTCTGTGTTTTGTTGTGGTAAACCGATGTTGCGCTGAAGCCAACTTGAGTTTCAAGCTGATCAGCTAAACCGTTAACATAGGTCTTATCCACGGTTTTGTATGTAAGATACGCGCATGATTTATCTGCGTTTTTAAGCTGTCCAAAAACAATCTCTTTGCATACTTCAAAGTCCTGAGCGCCTCTGAATGTTTTTGCCACCTCTATCAAGTTATCGTGACAGTAATAGACAGTGATCTTGCGGTTATCCTTAACTATAAACAGACACGAAAGAGTCCTTACGTCCGGCATTGATTTGATATCCTTGCCGTCGGCGCTGAGCGTCATTGCCATAAGCGCCTGTAGTCCGAGTGCTCCGAGGGTAGCGTCGATCCTGAAAAGTCCCTCTATGCCGCGCTCAACCTTGAGCTCTTTCTTGTACTTGGCAGCAGTGTCGGCTGCCTTTTTGGCCGCCTGTTTAGCCTGTGCCTTAGCCTTGCCGACCTCTGCTTTGATCTCAGCCTTAGCCTTCTTGTCAGCTTCTTTCTTAGCAGCTTTAACTCGGGAATCGGCATCCTTCCGGATCTTGGCCTTCTCGTTTTCTTTCTGTTTTTCGAGTTTATCCATTGCGGATTTATGCTCCGCTTTGTTCTTTTCGAGCTCTTTTGCGTGGCTTTCGGCGATTCGTGCCTTTTCGCCCTCAAAGAGAATATTCATCTCGTCAACATGAGCTGAATGAGCGTTCTTCTCAGCCTCAACGTCGTCCTTATGAGCCTGCTTCTCTGCCGCGAGTTCCTCGGTGAGCTTGGCGACTGTTTCGTTGAGTGAATTGATCTGAGCCTCCTGCTCTGAGATAGTTTTATCACGCTGCTCGAGAGTGCCTGTGAGCTCTGAGATCTGAGACTTCGCGGAAGCGATCTCTCCCTCGAGGGTTCCGATAGTCGCGAGCTGCGCGGCGATTGTCGCCTCGTGAGCCGCGATGGTCGCTTTCTGCTGAGCGTTTTCCGCTTCTAAATCGGCGACCTTTGCCTCTAACTGAGCCTTTGTGTTTTCGAGCTCGGCAACGTATTTTTCGAGTTCCTCGATACGCGCCTTTTGCTTAGCTACGATTTCTTCCAGCTCGGCTATGCGTGCCTTTTGCTCCTCGATGATCTGCTCGAGCTCTGCAATCTTGGCTTCTAACTGAGCCTTGATCTCCTCGAGCTCCGCGACCTTTGCCTCAAGCTCTGCTACCTGAGCCTCGAGCTCTGCTATGCGTGCTTCAAGCTCTGCGACCTTCGCCTCAAGTTCGGCGATTCGCTCCTTAGCTTTGAGAAGCTCTGCCTTGACTTGCTGCAGCTCAGTCTCGAGTTCTTTGATCCTATCCTCCAAAGCCTTGATAGAGCTCTTGAGTGATTCAATAGTCTTGTCGCGTTTTTCGATTTCGCGTTTTAATGCGGCAATTTCCGACTTCTGGTCGCGGATGATCTTCTCGCGTTCGCGGATCTCCTGAAGCCTGAGCTTCATTTCTTCCTCGCGAACCTTTTCGATCATCGCTTCGATCTCAGAGTCTCCGGCTTTGCCGTAACCGGTTTTGTTCTCCTGATATCTCTCCTCAAGCAGCCTCTTAAGCGCGGGGTTAGTTGCGATAGAGATCATAAAATGTTGGAAGCCCTGAGAGATATATACAGCTTCCTGGACCTCCTTGTCCATTTTACCGGAGAACTCTTTGCCTGCGATTTCGTAACCCGGTTTGTTGTAGGCGCCGAGATATGTAAACAGATCAAGACCCGCCTTGTAGTTAGGGTTCTTGGTCATAAGGTTTGTGCGGTTAATAGGTGGTTTTACTCTGATGCACTTTTTGAGTGCGATCATCATATCTGTATTGAGGAATGAGTTGAGCTTTTCACGGATACGACGAACACGGTCGAAGTCCGAAAGATTTTCGTAATCCTTAACGTCAAGATCAGTTGCCTTGGCGTCCTTTACCTCATTGGAGTACTCCATTTTAAAGGTGATGTGCTGGTTGTTGAGAACCAAGTCGCGCTCCATCTCCATTTTGTTGTATGTATCCGTAGGCGCGTCAACCATTTTGCGGTATTTATCGCTTACAAAGTTCATCGCGTTTTCAATAAGTGTGATCAAAAAGCGATTTTCGTAAGTTTCAAAGCTGTCCTCACGCTCGATAGTAAGCACCTTATTCGGAGTTACCCTGCCTGTCTCGTCAATATTGTCAATGAAGTTAGTATGCTGGATCAGGTGCTTAACAGAATCCTTGTTGATTATCTTAGCTTTATCAATGCGGTAGATCTCGTTGTTCTCGATAATAAATCTACGCTGCTCGTCGATAGCTTTTTCAATATAGGGGATAGTATCCTCTATTTCGGTAACCCACTCCATATCAATAACTTTTTCGTGTAGCTTACCGGAGAGAACGTCCTCTCCCTTATCGTTATCTTCCATATTAGTGGTAAGATAGTTGGCGGTAAAGTCTGTGGCGAGGTGCTTTTGCATATACTTGTAGGAACGGTAGTACTGGTCAAAATTTTCCAAAACAACTTCACCTCTTTTTTTATATAAATAATAACGCCGTAAGTGCCTATTGGGACGTCAAACCGATAATATTTGACATCCCGCAAAGCAACACTATAAGATCAAACAAGCTTTTTGAGCATACGGAGGTAGCTCTTGCACTCGCCCATATTCTCTTCGCCGAACAGCTCATCCATATAGGAAATCAAACCATCGATCTCGTCGCGGATGTATGAGAGGTTAAGCGCTTCAAATTTACGCAGAACCTTACGCGCGAGGATGTAGTCAAGACCGTCGATCTCGGTTCCGCCGGTACCAACATACGCAGGAACATAGTCCTTGATCTGCTTCATAATACGGTTACCGAAAGCTATACGGAAGTGAGCGATGATGTAATCGTCGATGAGAGCAAGCTTGCTGAGCGTATCGGCAGATACGGGGTTGTCAGCCTTCGCCTTGTTGAGGATAGCCTCAAAGTGATGATAGTTGATAACAACAGGCGGAGTGTCGGGCGCGTCAAAGGCAACGCCCTTGTTGTCGATGTTGATGGGCATAGCACGGTCGTATACCTTATCGGTAACGGCGAACGTAGAGTCATCGTTGTTGATAGTACCGCAGTACCACATATTGGGAGGCAATGTAAACTTGCCGTTCTTGAACTGCTTCGGGTCGTTCTTCCACTGACTCGGAACAAGGTCAACTACCCACTCTTCGCGGCGCGGCATTTCAAGAATAGAGAGCATCTCTGCAAAGTAGTACTCAACACGCGCGATGTTCATCTCATCGAGGATAACAAGGTAAACGTTCTCGTTGAAGTTAGCCTCGTACATTGCGCGGAGAAGCTCTGTTTCGTTATATTTCTTTGTAAATTCGTTGAAGTAACCGAACAGCTCGGAACGGTCACGCCAAGAAGGCTGTACCGGGCAGATCACGGACGGGTTGCTTACATACTTACCAAACGCGTAAGCAAGTGAAGTTTTACCTGTACCGGAAATACCCTGTAGTACGATAAGTCTTGTTGAAGCAAACGCCGCAACAAAACGTCTGATCATAGCGATATCGTAGTACAGACCGAGACGCGAGCAAGCAAACAAACGGAAGCGGTCGCAGAACTCGGGAAGAGTGATATCGTTATCATATTCAGGCGGCTGATAGTCCGCCCAAAGCTCGTCGAGCTGAGTGAGCTTGAGGAAGCGTACTCCGCCGGTATCGCCGTCGGCTTCCGCCTCTTCGCCCTGGTTGAGGGTCTCGATCTCTTCGCCTGTGAGCTCGGAGATCTCGTTGGGGTTGAGACCGATCTGTGATACCTTCATAGAAAGTATCTTATCTTTTTCGAGGTTGAGTCTCATAACCTCGCGGTTGAGCGCCTGTACTTCTTTAACAAGCGAATCCGCGTCTTTTCTTCTGCGGCGTGATTTGATAGACTTTTTTACAGCGACGATAATAAGCCATACGATCAGTGCCATAAGACCGGCAAGGAGGATGATAGCGATGATAGCGATCACCCAAGCAAGTCCGCCGAGCTCGCCGGTAAAGTCGTTAATAATTTCTACATATTTCGGGAAGTTGAACATTCCCGCGATTCCATTGAAAAAGCCTGTAATTATTGACCAGAACGATCCAAAGAACTGGCCGAGAAACTGAAACAGAAAGTCAAATACTGTATCCAAGGCACATCGTCTCCTTAAAAAAATCTATTACGCCTTAGGCGCTGCGTCCGAAAAAGCGGACGTCTTTTTTCTTTACAAAAGACTTTTTGCAGGGTCGGGTCATGACCAAATCGAGGTCAAAACCCTGTGTTTTGTTCACAGTTTACGGTTTGGTCAAGACCAAACCCTACAAAACGATTTGTAAATACTTTTGTTGTTTTGGATAATAACTCATCCTTTATCGTTTATTTGGGGTGTCTGTCTATGGGTCGGGCTCCTGCACGACCCGCAAACCTTGCGTTTGTTTTTTCTGTGTAGGGGTCGGGCTCCTGCACGACCCGCAAACATTGCGTTTGTTTTTTCTGTGTAGGGGTCGGGCTCCTGCACGACCTGCAAACCTTGCGTTTTTTTCGGGACGTCTGGGAAGCCGTCCCCTACAGGGTTCGTTTTTCTACGTTTGAATTTTTTATGGGTGTTTTGTTGCACGACCCGTTTTTTGGGGATGTCCGGGAAACCATCCAATACGAGGCTTTTTGTACGCGTAACTCATATTTCTTTCCGGCTTTTGCGCCGGAAAGAAATATTACCGTTACATAGTTGCACCCAATGTGCTTAGGGACAAATTATAAGTTTGTTACGCTTTATCACCCAAATCGGAACCATCGCCCGCGGCAGGTGTTTGTACCTCGGGTTCGGTATCCTGAGCAGCATTTTGCTTTGCGAGATATTCTTCGATCGCGCGCTGTTTTTGCTCTTCTGTGAGCTCGGAATTTGCAACAGCTTCTTCCGCCGCTTCAATCGCCTTGGCTTTGTTGTAGGCGATTATGTTCATGATTACTCTTATTGCCTCGTAAACGAAGAAGATAATCATCGGAAGCAAAACAACAAGGAAGAATCCGAGCTGGGTTCTGATAAAGCTGAAGAACGCGCCAACCCCGCCGATTTTGTTGCCGGTATACTTGGCAAGGATCTGACCCGAGGTTTTTAATTCCGCGTCGGGTTCGGGATTGGTTTCTTTGTTATCGCCCTGTGTTTTGTAGTATGTTATGCCGCTGTCTTTATCTTTTGTTACCTCAACGATTCGGTGGGTGTTGAGCCTGTCTTCACCTTCGATTTTTTGATAAAAGGTTACGATATCTCCAACCTCATAATCATCATAAGCCTTGTCGGTTCGGCTTTCGCAAAAGATAAGGTCATTGACCATCAATGTGTCTTCCATTGAGTTTGATACTACGGTGATCGGGGCAATACCGAACAAATTGGGGACCCCTGAACTTTTAGATGTAAGCGACATTATAACGACCATTATTGATACGACCAGTATCACTATTACAATAATGTCGATAAATACATTTAATACTTTTTTTACAACTTTATTCATTTGCAGGGGTCTCCAATCAATTTAGTTTAAGTTTCCTTTGCTTTAAAGTTTATGCGTGTTACTTCTTATGACTGAGCAGTTCTACCTGTTACAGAGAACTGGATGCTAGGCAGAGCATTACCAGCATTTACGTCTGCGCAGTCAACGTCCTGTCCTTCAAACCATACATACAGTTTGTAATACGCAGCAGCGTCACTACCACCTGCAAGATCAGGTACAGATACAGAATAAGTAGTCTTAGGTGTGATTGATGTGCTTGCTTCTGTTGTTGAAGAAACAGCGTTATAAGCAACGCCGTCAACATCAAATACGCCAGCCTGGAAATCAGCAGCGGCAGGAGTAGCAGCAGTAACAGTTTGGGTTGTAGCAGTACCGGTGATTGTAATGGGGACGAGAGCTACACGTACATAGTTCTTGCCTGTAGTAGTCGGAGTCTCGCCAATGCTGAAGGTGATAGTAATACCAGTTACAGCAGCAGCGCCGTGATTTCTAACATTCAGGGTCTCTTCAAAGACATATCCACTCTTGTTGGCAGAAGTCAGAGCTACAAAGTTTGTGCCATCCTTCTTTGCAAAGTCATCTCTTGCGCCAGCCTCTGCTGTGAACCAGTTAGCACCGTTAACTGACGATGCAGGCTCAAATGTTGCTGTAGTAGCATAATTTACACTTGCGCCCCAACTGAGGTCAGACTTTGAAATCTGAAGATCAGAAGCCTGTGTAGTCTGAACATTGATACCGCTTGCGGTAGCGGTTGTTGATGATGTGAACCATGCGAATGTCGCGGTTCCGAGAGCGATCATTGCAACGAGCAACATCGCAATCGACGAGATTAATAATCTCTTTCTTGATTTTGCTTTCATTGAGAAATTCCTCCTAAATTAAAATTTTTGTCCCTAAAACACCATAGGGAATTTTTAATATTACAGCGCCGAAGCGCTTAATACCGGTGTAATGTAAATTTTTGTAGGGGTCGGGCTCCTGCACGACCCGCGAACCGTAAGTTTGTTTTTTTCGGGACGTCACGGATGCCGTCCCCTACGGGTGTTGTTTTTTTCGGGACGTCACGGATGCCGTCCCCTACGGGAATAATTTTTTACGGACGGTAATATTTATCGATCGCCCATTTTAACGGATTATTTTCAATATATTCTAAATGATGTAAATAATCCTTTTCATCCCGAATAACATGATCATAATATGACCTTTGCCACATTTGAATTCCTGCCTGTTTATTGGTATATCTTTTGAATGAGGATACAAACTTGGGTATCATTTGATTTGCTCGGTTTTCGTTCAATGCAACCGAACCATTACCCAACACCCAAACAAGAATATGTAAATGGTTT
>JBGULZ010000265.1:0-2616 GCA_045116595.1 Ruminococcus sp.
ACGCTTGAACGTATGCTTGAGGTAGCTCGCGTGCTTTCCTCCAAATACACGCGTTCAAAGGCGAGAAAAGCCATGCCCGAGGACTACGCCTATATAATCGACGAGCTTCTTCACGCTCAAAAGGACGAGGACAACAATCAGGTCCACTAACACAACGTTATTTTAGACACGATAATCAGCATTGACGCGGACGATTTTGTGCTCGCGCTGGCTCAGCTTATAAAGCGCCTCGCGGTTGACCGTCTGCACATTGTCGGAGATATTTTCGACAGGGGAGCAGGAGCCGAAAAAATCATGGATCTGCTTCTCGGCTATCACTCCCTCGATATCGAATGGGGCAACCACGACATTCTATGGATGGGAGCCGCCTGCGGCAGCGAGGTCTGCGCGGCGGGAGTTGTGCGGAACTGCCTGCACTACAACGCCGTTCACACGCTTGAAAGCGGCTACGGCGTAAGCCTGCGTCCGCTCATTCTTTTTGCGGAAAAGCTCTATCCCGATCGCGCCCCCATGAAGGCGGCTCTCGCGGCGATCACCGTTATGCGGTTCAAGTTGGAGGGTCAGCTTATAAAGCGCAATCCCGACTTCAACATGGACGACCGCCTGCTGCTTCACCGGGTCAATTTTGACGATAATACGATCGAGCTTGACGGCGTGGTTTATCCTCTCACCGAAAACGATTTCCCCACCATTGACAGAGATGACCCCTACAAGCTATCCGACGGCGAAAAGGAAGTTATTGAAGATCTTACCGAGTCGTTTACAGGCAGCGGCAAGCTAAAAGAGCACATCGCATTTTTGTACGACAACGGCGGAATGTACCGCATATACAACGGCAATCTCCTTTATCACGGCTGTGTGCCGTTGAACGAGGACGGCGGCTTTGAGCAAATAGACTTGTTCGGCGGGCTGTGGAGCGGCAGGGCGCTGTTTGATATGGCTGAATCAAGGGCGCGCGGCGCATTCTTCAAAAAGGAAAAAGACCGCCGTGAGCTTGACTTCATGTGGTTCCTGCACTGCGGCGAAAGCTCACCGCTCTGCGGAAGAAAGACAAAGTCGTTCGAGCGTGCCTACATAGCGGACCGCCGCGCGTGGCACGAGAACAAAAACTCATACTACCGCTATTATTATGAAAAGGATATCTGCAACGCGATTTTGTCTGAATTCGGGCTTGACTCCCCGATGTCGCACATCATAAACGGACACACCCCTGTTCGCACGGTCAAGGGCGAGCTGCCCATACGCGCCGACGGCAAGCTGCTTGTGATAGACGGCGGCTTTTGCAGAAACTACCACGCCAAAACGGGAATAGCGGGCTACACGCTCATTTTCAACTCTCACGGACTGCGGCTAAAGGCGCACCGCCCGTTTGAAACCATCGAAAAGGCGATCGGCGAGAACCGCGACATACATTCAAGCTCCGAGATAGTCGAAACCGAACAGCGCCGCGTTATGGTCTTTGCGACCGATACGGGCGAGCTGATACAAAACGAAATAGCCGACCTTTGCCTGCTGCTCGATTTGTACCGCCGAGGAGTGATCGTACCGAATTCAAACGACCCGATTCCGGAATAAGCTTTGCGACGTTCGCGTATTTCGTTGCATGTTAACTGTTTAAACGAAGGTGATAAAAAATCATAACAAAGATATAACAACATATTGATTTCTTATATATATTAAGGTACAATGTATTATATTAAAATTGCTATATGAGGTGATTAGTTATGAAAAAATTATTATGCTTGTTGATGTCGTTGATTTTTGTTGCAACGCTCTTTCCGTTTGGCACGTTTTCTGTCGGAGCTTATGAAAAAACAGTCGGCGGATATGCTGCATTGGGAGAGTACACGCCTTCCAGCCCCAACATTAACACTCAGCGGCTGATGTTTGCCATGCCGGACTCATGGCAGAACGATATTACAAAAGACCCAAGGTGCGACGGCGCGGCGGGCATTTACTGGCGGATGGGATATGACACTCCTGACGCTGTTGCCGACGGTCACGGCTGGCCGGGCTACAAGGCTCAAAAAGTGAATGAAACCGGCGTCGGCAACCTGTTTGCCGTTGATGTTCCGACCTACGGAAACGGTGACTACGGCAACGCCCACATGATTATTTGGAACAACTACATCAATAGCGGTACCGAAACAGACACTACCCGGAACCCCTTCTATTCGGCTGCCCGTCAGACCCGTGACTATCTGGCTGCGCCTCTTTCAAGATTCGATAAAAGCAAGATTTATGACCCTGTATTCAGATACGCTTACAAGAAAATTTTTACTGATGCGGGCATTGACGGCGCAGAGGATCTGAATCTTAACTCTGATACATTTTGGGTAGACATCAATAAAATTTCAGCCGTATATCTCGGTAACGATTGGGGTAAGCTCTCTGCGGATGAAAAAGAGTGTCAGTCTCTCGATGTTCTTGACGAAATTCAAGACAACGGCGGATTTGATTTATCTGAATTCGGCGACTATGCGGATAACTTCTTTAACGAAGACTATATTGATGAAATATATCCTGCCGAGGAGCCTCAGTACTACGGGCTGAGCTTTACCTACGACAACATGGTATTCGTTGTCAACTTTGATCCTGATAAGATGATTCCCGACC
>JBGULZ010000266.1:0-4871 GCA_045116595.1 Ruminococcus sp.
TGAACTGTTCTTCAGTTTTACGGTATTTTTTATATTTGTATTATCTCTGCTTGTCAGTGTAAGCATAACAAAACTCCGATATATAAGTAAAAGCGTTTGGAATCCCAAACGCTGATACAGTTAATTATGCATTTTTTGCCTGTTCAACAAGTGCTGTAAAAGCAGCGGGATCTGAAATAGCGATTTCAGAAAGCATCTTACGGTTAAGAGTGATGTCAGCCTTCTTAAGACCGTTCATAAATGTTGAATAGTTTGTGCCGTTAGCCTTGCAGGCAGCGGAAATACGAGTTATCCAAAGACGACGGAAATCTCTCTTTCTCTGCTTACGGCCGATATATGCGTAGTTGCCGGATTTCATTACGGCCTGTTTAGCCATCTTAAAGTGCTTGGATTTCGCACCCCAGTAACCCTTGGCAAGCTTTAAAATTTTCTTTCTTCTCTTGCGAGTCATCATCGCACCTTTTACTCGTGCCATATTATATTACCTCCGATATTTTGAAATAAGTGTTAAGCGTTCCGATTATTTGTAAGGAATAAGACGCTTGATCTGCGGTGTGTTTGTCTTGTCAGTAACTGTTGTCTGGCGCAGACCTCTTTTACGCTTTGTTGTCTTTTTGTTCAAGATATGGCTTTTGTTAGCGTGAGCACGAATAACCTTTCCGTTCTTGGAAAGTTTAAAGCGCTTTTTTGCACCGCTGTGTGTTTTGATTTTAGGCATTTTTATATCCTCCCTTGTATTGATTACTTATTAGGCTTTGGCGCAAGAAACATAAGCATTTGGCGGCCTTCAAGCTTAGCGGGTTTTTCCACTACTGCAACTTCCGCGCACGCGTCGGCAAAACGTTTCATAGTCTCTAAGCCGATCTCGGGGTGTCCCATCTCTCTTCCGCGGAAACGGATGGAAACCTTTACCTTATCGCCGTGCTTAATGAACTTAAGGGCGTTGTTGAGCTTTGTGTTAAAATCGTGAGTGTCGATATTCAGCGAAAGACGCACTTCCTTTATATCAACAACGTGCTGATTTTTTCTGGCTTCCTTTTCCCTCTTTGACTGTTCAAAGCGATATTTACCGTAGTCCATTATCTTGCAAACAGGCGGCTTGCTCTGCGGAGCTATCTTGACCAAATCAAGATTCTTTTGCTCTGCGATATCAAGAGCCTCCTTTGCGGACATAATACCAAGCTGCTGGCCGTCGGAACTGATTACTCTCAGCTCCGCGTCACGGATTTCTTCGTTGATCTGAATGTTGTTATCCCTCTTGCCGATTGTTAAGCACCTCCAAAGCACTGATAGAAAAATAATAATGCGGACAGAAATACTCCGTCCGCATAACAATACACTAAAAGAAAATTAGTTCGTATTGACCCGTGCAGACGGTACCCCACAGGTGAAAGCATTTCTGCTTTGCTTTATTTTACCGATAAATTATATAACAGAATTATTGATATGTCAAGTATAAAATCAAATATTTTCTTGAGATGAATATGTGTTTTTATCCTCAAGACTGTCGTAAATGAGATTTACGACCCTATCGGTCGACTTGCCGTCACGATAATCAAAGAACATATCGGCAAACGGCTGGATCCTCTCGGTGCAATAGTCTTCCTTATTTATAGCGTCGATCAACTGCTCGGTCGAATAAACTATCTTACCCGGAGCGTAGAGCTTGAAGTCAAAGTAGAAGTCACGCTCGTTGATGTACTTCTCGAGGTCAAATACATAGAAGATCATCGGAATATCAATAAGCGAAGCCTCAAACACAAGCGATGAGTAGTCAGTTATGATAACATCCGTTACAAAGAGCAGATCGTTGAGCTCGTTGTCATCGGAGAGGTCGATAACTCTGTCCGCGTACTCCTCGGGAATAGGTTGAACATCCTCAACGAACGGGTGATGCTTTACGATGATAGCGTAGTCATCGGGAATCTGCGAGCATACCTCTTTAATGTCAAACATCTCTGTGGGATAAAAAGCGGTCTCCTTGACCATACCCCTGAAGGTCGGCGCGAAGAGGATGATCTTTTTGCCGAAGAACTCGGGATGCTCCTCAAAGAACTTATCGCGCGCCCTTTGCTTGTATTCATCGTCAAAGAACACATCCGTTCTCGGGATACCGGTAGCCACTACCCTGTCGGTCGCGATACCAAAGCCCTCTGAATGGCACTTTTTGCAGTAAGTCGAGCTGACGGTAACGTAATCGTAGCTGCGGTGGTTCCTTGTTGCCTGAGGTGAACCCTTCGGCTTTGAAAGACGTGTAAAGCCAAAGGTTTTAAATGCTCCGCAGGCGTGCCAAAGCTGTAACAATGTAGTCTCTCTGCGGAGATTGATGTAATGTATCTGAGGAGTGAATTCATCAAGGATAACGACCTTACTGGTCGCGCAAGCCTTGGTGAACTGCAAAATCTCCCTGAATGTCATATCTACGATCGTATGATCGTTAAGAATAAAGTTGATGTCAAGGCTCTCATCGTCCTTTAGCTTGTCATAAACAAACGCGAAGTTACCTGACAAATCGTCGCGGCGCAGTGAGATAAAGGTGATTTTATTGTCCTTGATTTTTCTTGCGCAGAAAAAGTCATAGCAGCGGCAGAAAATATATCTCTTGACCTTCCACTGTGACAAATCGGTAGTTGAAACTCTGGAAAACCGCCAGAAAACATAGGCGATAAACCGCCTCACCTTGCTCTCGTCATTAAACCGGGCGGGCAAAATCAGCACACCTGTAAATCGAAGTATCGCCTCAATAACAAATAGCGGTATCATCACGAAAGCAAAGCAAAACTCGATTATCTTAACAATAGTATTGACAAGCCCAACCGTGAATCTCGCCAAAGGAGTATGGACGATTCTTTTTCTGTTGGGATAAAAATCATAGCGGTTGCCTTCGATTTTCAGCCTGAAGTTTTTGTCGTCTGTTTCCAAAAGCTCGGGAGTGAGGTCGACTTTGATTTTTTCCTCATAAAAATCAGCAAAGCCGAGATTAAAATACATATTAAAAGGCTTGTAACTGACGCGCGTTTTCCAAAACAGGTAGTTGAGCGCGTATTTATATCTGCCCGAGAAAAAGACCTTGCCGTCGATGTGAGTAACATTCGTTAGAACAAACGGGATACGCCTGTCCTCCCTGCCGTTGTCAAAGTGCATAACGAGCTTAGGATTCGACAAAAAGTGCGAGTTGATACTCGGGTCGGAAATCGAGCCCATAACGGTCAGGATCATTTTATTTTTTTCAATTATAAGTTCTTTCACCTGGATTTGGTATTCCACAAAAACACCTCTGTAATAACTTATGAAAAACTAAAATCAGCAATCATTCAACCAGTTTATTCATTCTCTCGACGCTGTCCTCGAGCTTTAAGCCCTTTTGATACAGCGAAGAAGAACCGGCTACAAACATATCCGCCCCGCATTCGCGCATTTGACGGCAAAGATCCCAGCTGACGTGACCGTCGACCTCAAGCAGCAAGCCCGGCGCGTTTTCATCTATCATCTTGCGCACTTTGGCGAGCTTTTCCATACTGCCCTCAACGATAGGACGGCCGGCAAAGCCCGGATAAACCGTCATTACGAGCACACCGTCGATAATGTCAAGAAAATCGAGCAATACCTCGGGTTTGGTATCGG
This sequence comes from Ruminococcus sp., assembly GCA_045116595.1. Taxonomy (GTDB): domain Bacteria; phylum Bacillota; class Clostridia; order Oscillospirales; family Acutalibacteraceae; genus Ruminococcoides. Next base: position 3,625 of record JBGULZ010000266.1, read on the forward strand.
GGCTGATAGCGACAAACGGAGAAGCGTTTCTGCTTCTTATCTCCCCTATAACATCCTTAAGGTCGGGGCACGCCTCATAATGAACTGCAACAATATCGCCCTCGCCTATATCCATACGGTCAAAATACTGAATCGGCTCGTAAGCCATAATATGGATATCGCGCTTCATATTTTTGAGCACACCCTTGACCTGCTTTATAAGGTTTGTGTCAAGAGTGATATTCGGAACAAACTTGTTGTCCATAAAATCAAGGTGAATATAATCTACGCCTAAATTGTCCAAAACCTCAAGCTCTGATTGAAGATTCAGCACGTCGGCGCACATCAAAGACGGAGATAGCTTTCCTCTCATAGTCTGCTCCTTAGTCGTTAACGACCATAATTTTCGCGAAGAACTCAGTGTTGTCTCTCATAATTTCGAGACCCTCATCCATATTTTCAAGGTTATATTTATGTGTTATCAGCTTTTTAACGTCGATTTTACCGCTCGCCATAGCGTCTACGACCATATTCCAGTCGCTCTTGTGGGTATCGCTGTAGCTTGAATTCCATGTTCCGTAGATTCGCAGCTGCTTTCTTAAAATCTGCCAGTAAGTGTTCTGCGGGAATGTGAAATCTCCGTGGGGATTGCCGACAAAGATGACCTTTCCGCCGCTTGCGGCAGCCTCAAGACAGTTGCAGGCTGTAATGGCGATACCAACCGCCTCAATAGCGATATCAGCGCCGATCCCGCCTGTCATTTTCTTGACCCACTCAATAGCGTCATCATGTGACGAGTTGCAATATTCGGTAAAGCCGAGGCTTTCAACAAAATCCCAGTTATTGGCGTCTGTACCTACGAGCAACACCCTTGCGCCCCACGCTCTCGCCCACTGAGCGATAAGCATTCCGATAGTACCTGGGCCGAAGATAACGACATTGTCGCCGACCTCGATCTGAGCGCGTCTGAGCGCGTGCAAAGCAACTGCCGCTGGCTCGGTCATAGCGGCTTCCTCAAAGCTGAGGCTGTCGGGGATCGGTACAAGGTTCCACACGGGAACTCTTACATACTCGGCATACGCGCCGTCACTGCGCGAGCCGAGGTAATCGTAAGCTTTGCACATCTCGTAGTCGCCGTTGTTGCAGTTTTCGCACTTTTTACAGGGAATAAGCGGAAAAACAGCGGCTCTTGTGCCGATAAGCTCTTTATTTTTATCATCGCCTACTCCAACGACCTCGCCCGAAAACTCATGACCGGGAATCGTCGG
>JBGULZ010000267.1:0-1941 GCA_045116595.1 Ruminococcus sp.
TTTGCACTTGATTATATCACGATACCGTGATATAATAATGTCAAGGAGTGATATTTATGCCGGTATTATCAAGGTTTTACGGAATTATTATTCGTATGTATTTTCAACAAGCGGAACACAATCCGCCGCATATCCACGCTCTATATGGAGAGGATATGGCGGCAATTGATATACAAACAGGCGAAGTTTTGGAAGGTCATCTTCCGCCGAAAGCGTTATCAATGGTAAGAGAATGGATATCTATCCACAAGGCTGATTTGTTATCGATTTGGGATACGCAGGAGTTCAAAACTCTTTCTCCGCTTGAATAAGGAGTTGATCAAATGTTTCACAAGGTAAAAGCTGTCAACCCTATGCCGGATCTGCGCTTATGCGTGCAGTTTGCGGAAGGGATCACAAAAATATACGATATTAAACCCTTATTGTCTAAATGGACTGTTTTTCAGGCGTTAGAAGATCAGCCGGAGCTTTTTTCATCGGTTGAGGTCGATGTCGGCGGTTACGGGATCATTTGGAATGACGAGCTTGATCTGTCCTGTAACGAATTGTTTGAAAACGGTAAGACCATTGAAACGCCATTTGACGGATTGATTGCCTTTTCGGACGCGACTTTACTGTGGGGACTTAACGAAAGCACCCTTAGAAAAGCGATCCAATACGGAAAACTTGTAAACGGTATCGATGTATGCAAATTCGGAAAGCAGTGGGTCATTTCGGAAAAAGCTATGCTGAGAGAATACGGGGATCCAAAATCCGCATAGTTTTTCAATTAAAATCAATTATTTAAGGAGTTATCAGATTATGATTCAAAAAGTAGAAAAGAAAAAAGTATCTGACTCAATAACAGAGAGCTCAAAAATTATTCAATCTAAAGACATCAACGGTCAAATCAGGCTGTTCGGCGGAAGGCTGATGGAATGGATAGACGAGGTCGCGGCATTGACCGCTATGCGGCACTGCGGCGGACTTGTTACGACCTGCGCCGTTGATAACCTTGTTTTCAAGCACGGCGCTAAAATAAATCAGGTAGTTGTGCTGAAGGGCAGGGTCACATATGTCGGCAACACTTCCCTTGAGGTGAGGGTCGACACATATCTTGAGGAGCTTGTAACCGGCGAACGCTTCGCGATCAATCACGCGTATCTTATTTGTGTTCATATCAACGACGACGGTAGGCCATTACCGATCAGGTACGGGCTCGATATTCAAACGGAGGAAGAGCAGGCCGAATGGGACGGAGCCATTGCCAGAGCCAAAAGCAGAAAAGAAAGATACGCATACTAAAACTGAATCGGTTTTGAAATAAATAACCGCAACAGCGGGTTGCTTGTTATTATGCTCTGTAGGTGTTATTATATATGCAGGAGGTGGCGGTATGGAAACTAAAGATATTTTACTTGAACTAAGAACAAAAAGCGGGCTGTCGCAGGACGAGCTGGCTGAAAAGATTTTTGTTACGCGTCAGGCTGTTTCCCGCTGGGAAAACGGCGAAACTACACCTAACACAGAGACTCTTAAACTGCTCTCGAAGGAATTTAATGTTTCGATCAACACTCTGCTCGGTGAGCCGCGTCAGCTGATTTGCCAGTGCTGCGGAATGCCGCTTGACGATACTCTTATCAGCAAGGAAAAGGACGGCACGCTAAACGAGGATTACTGCAAATGGTGCTATGCCGACGGCAATTACACATACAGCGATATGGACGAGCTGATCGAGGTTTGTATTCCCCATATGGCAAAGGAAGGCTTTACCGAGGAGCAGGCGCGGGCATTTATGAGAGAAAATCTGCCCAAGCTCGATTACTGGAAAAGATACGAGGAGCTCAGCGACGACGGTCAGTTTGATGAATTCAAGAAACAGCTGATCGACGAGATAAACGCGCTGGGTATCGAAGGTATGCCGAAGGTCGAAAAGCTCAACGCCCTTGTCGGAAGCTACGT
>JBGULZ010000268.1:0-4173 GCA_045116595.1 Ruminococcus sp.
GCTTAGGTCTCGGTATGGTAACCAACGCAGCAGCCGACAGTCAAGATGAAATGCTCGATCAGGAGACTGATTATGAGCCTGATTATGAGCAGGAAGAATACAAAACAAGAGAAGAAATCCTCAACGAAATCTTCGGCGCTGATGATTATGACTACGATGACAGCGATGATGAAGATGAAAGCGAAGGCTTCTCAATGTCACTTTAGAAAGGACTAATATATTGACAGATGATATTAGAATCACCAATGAAAACGAGTACAATTCTACGGTTGCGAAAGCAATCAACCGCAGAACCGACTTTTTGATTACAGACGGTCAACTGATGACGCAGCACCGATATACAATAGGCAAAAAAGATTATATCGTTAATTCCGTTTTTGATTTAAACGGAAAGCAAACAGTTGCCGACGGAATAAAAAGACTGATTGATAACGAATTCAACAGCGCGGCATAAATAAGTCTGGACATTTCTTCCGGTTTGGAGTATTGTGTTGTTGCGCAAACGCGCAGACTCCCAATCGGTTTGGCAACAGAAAGGAGACAAATTTTATGTCAAACCAAGATAAAATCACAGCGCTATACTGCCGCTTATCCAAGGACGACCTCAACGTCGGTGACAGCGACAGCATCGTGCATCAAAGAGCCATTCTTGAAAAGTACGCGAAGGATAATTGCTTTCCTAACATTCGCGTGTTTGTTGACGACGGCTACTCAGGCGTCAGCTTCGACCGTCCCGGCTTTCAGGAGATGTATAAGCTGATTGAAGCAGGAAAAGTCGGAATTGTTATCACGAAAGACTTATCCCGTCTCGGCAGGAATTATATCGAGGTCGGCAACTACACCGAGTTCGTATTCCCGAGATTTGGTGTCAGGTATATCGCTATCAACGATAATTACGACTCTCTGTTCAGCGATAATAACGAGCTGGCACCGTTCAAAAATCTGTTCAACGAATGGTACGCGCGTGATACAAGCAAGAAAATCCGCGCTGTGTTCAAAGCGAAAGCCGAACGAGGTCAACGCTTGGGAACAACCATTCCATACGGTTACCGCCGTGACCCTGACAGTGGAAAAGAATGTCATCTGCTGATTAATGAAGAAACCGCTCCGGTGGTAAGAATGATATTCTCAATGTGTGCGTCAGGAATCGGACCGAGCAATATAGCAAAGACTTTGCATGAAAAGAAAATCCTCAAACCCACCTTCTATCGCTTTCAAAAGGAAGGCAGGTACGGCACGCACACGGACACAGATAATCCATATAAATGGAACGAGCGCACAATAGCCGATATTCTCGACAACGAGATTTACATTGGAAACACAATCAACTGTCAAACGCGAATTGCTTCATTCAAGGACAAGCGCACCATCAAGGTTCCAAAGGAAGAACAACTACGTTTCGAGAATACACACGAGGCAATCATTGACCAAGGAACATGGGACATAGTCCGCAAGGTACGCGAGGGCAGAGTCCGAAGAACCCGCATAGGAGAGATTGATAAATACAGTGGTTTGGTTTTCTGTGCCGATTGCGGCAAAAAGCATTACTTCTATCGAGGACGAACAATGAAGCGTGAAAGCTATAATTTCATATGTGGAAATTATCGTAAGCATGCAGGCAAAGAAAAATGCACGCCACACTCTATCCGAGAGGTTGTGCTTGACGAGATTGTGCTGGAAGAAATCAACAGGGCGATTTATTACGCGAAAAATAACACAAAGGAGTTCACTGATTATATTAGTAAAAAGACTTCCTCGCAGTACAGAAAAGATTTGAACGCCAAAACCGCTGAATTGTCAAAAGCTGAAAAGCGAATAATAGAGTTGAAATCTCTCTTCAAGCGTTTGTACGAGGATAATGTACTTGGTCGTATCAGCGACGAGCAGTACAGAATGTTATCCCTTGATTACAACGATGAACAAAAGGAGCTTGAGCAATCAATTCCTGATTTGCAAAAAGAAATTGATGCACTCAAAAGCGAGTGTACCAATGTGCAGAAGTTCCTTGATATTGTCAGGAAATATGTACATGTAGAGGAACTGACGTCGGAGGTACTGCGAACCTTCATCAGCAAAATCGTTGTTCACGAGCGTGAGAAAAAGCACAGCCAAACCTCACCGCAGCAAATCGACATCTATTTCCGCTATATTGGAACTTTCGCTCTGCCGAACACAACCGACGCAGCAGAAGAAACCAAACAAGACGAAAGGCGGACAGCCTAAACTGTCCGCCTGCGCATAGGGCACCGCCTTAAACTGAAAACATCCTTTTCGGAATCAGCCTAAACGCCCCACCGGTAATTAAATGATTCAGCTTGCGAGGAAATCCCGCAAGGCATAATTGATACCGCCGATCTTCCCCGTCAGCCACGCCGCCAGCCGCGGCAAACCGTAAGGGCTGATCAGAAAGGCAATCGCCAGAAAAATGACGCCGGGCAGCACGCCCGCTTTGAAGAACAGCACCACCGCAGCGACAAGCGTTATCCCCGATACAATTCCGAGGATCATGCCCGAAGCGAGAACAAGTAACCTGCATACTCCATACAGAACCCATGTGATAAGAATAAACGGCAACGATATAAATTTCAACAACAGACGCATAATCGGCGCCCCCTTTCTGAATTTTGGAAAATATTCCTATGCTCATTCTAACGCGTCTGTTTGAAAAAGTCAGCGGTTTTATGTCACATTCGCAAATTTTCTTAAAACCAGACCGACCTGATCTCTGATAACGTCAAGCCGTTCGGACAAATCCTCAATATCGGCGGCGTAGATTCTGCCGGTTTCGTTGGCACGCTTTACATACTGATTCAGGTTATTGGAACAGATACTCAGCAGCCGCGTCAGCTCATGTATCTCGGTCATATCCAACTGAATGATATATCCGTCCAGCGCCATCTTGCGCAAATAAGCAGACTGATTGATAATGCCCGTTTCCGCCATACGCTGACGGATAACCGTGTTTTCTTGCGGCGTAACAAAAAAGTGAAGCTGTATTGAACGTATATCCTCTTTCATAATGACGGCTCTTTCTTTTTTGGCGGTTTCGGCTCCGAAGGCTTGACCTCAGATTTTGCCCTTTGCAGCTTGTTTCTGACGGAGCTTTTTTGCAGGCTCTCAATATGCTGCTCAAAATCGCCGACGTTAGCATGCCGGTCGCGTTTGAGATGAAGCCGCCGCAAGATTAAGCCAAGCTCCGCCTCGCTCTCCGGACGGTAGCGGAATGAATCGATCGCGCCATGCTCCGGGGTCAGTTCGTGGATCGCGTCGTGGAATGATTCATAAGGGACAGTAACCTCCTTGCCGTCGGCAAAGTACAAAGTGACCTGCGTTACCGGACAGGACAGGAGCGAAACCCGCTCGACTTCTTTTGCGTAGTCCAGCGTATAAATATCGCCTTTGACCGTTTCACCGTCATTCTGTTTCAAATGAAGGGCGTATAACAGATTCTTATTCGGCTTTTCGCTGTGATAAGCATAGAGACCTCTGTTTTCAAAGGTGTTTTCCAAAAACACATCCCGCTCCGCAAAACAATGAGTTCCGAGAGGGCGGCACATCCAAATCAGGTGATGATCGTTTTCATCAGGCGACTGCGCCATTTTGAGAATGATTTTTTTATCAAGCTCAAAGTCCTCTTTGAACTCTTTCGTGTGCTGATCCACGATCCGCCCTAACGATTTCAAAATATCCACATCGCGGTAAACCTGCGGTATCATATCTCGCGCTCCTGTCCCTTACCTCCGCGCGAGGGCTGTTTCGGTTCCCGCCGCGCTTTATCGGTTTTCAGCTTATCCATGACGGAGGATTTTTCCGCCGCGCTCTCCGGCGCGAGGTTATCCATCCTGCCGTCCAGCATATTATAGTTGCCGGTCTGCGCTTCTTCTTTCAACTCGGCGTTGAGCAAGTAGTTTTCGGGCAAATGCACGGGACGACCGACAGCCGGAACCTTATCATCAGGAGTGCGCTCCAACGGAAACCTAACCGCTCCCGGCTCATGCTGTTTTTCACGGACGCTATACCGGCAATTTGCCGTTGCGTTCTTGTTAAGCTTAGCGGCATATTTCTCTGCTTCGCTTTTGGAATCAAACTCAATCAGCGCACCGCAATGCTTGCACCACGCCTCCGCATGTCCAAATACAGAACCGCCGCTGCGCACCGCCCAAACGCCGTAAA
>JBGULZ010000269.1:0-4112 GCA_045116595.1 Ruminococcus sp.
GGTATTTGACACCGAGCGCACTATCGTAAGCTACGATAACCTCGGTATCGCCCGTCTTATCTATCAGCTCCCCACAACTCTGTGCAAGATGTTCCTCAAGGAAGTTTTCAAGCGCGGATCTATTGAGACTCTCGACCAGGAGACGCTGTTTACCATCCAGCGTTTCTTTGAGAACAACCTCAATGTTTCCGAGACTTCAAGAAAGCTCTTTGTTCACCGTAACACACTTGTCTACAGACTGGAGAAAATCAAGAAGCTGACGGGTCTTGACCTGCGTGAATTTGAGGACGCTATCGTATTTAAGGTAGCTCTGATGGTTAAGAAATATCTTAACGCAAGCCCCGCTAAGTATTAAAAACTATGATCGCTCCTGAACGCGCTTTTTGCGTGTTCAGGGCGTTGGCATTTTTTGCCATATGTATTTTTGCGCCCTTTTTGCGCAAAATATTCGGAAACTGTTTCTTTTTTCGTTTGCCGAATTAAAAACAGCAGTTCATATGAGCTGCCTGAAATTAGGTGTATTTATGATTGATTTTATGAATGTATCAAAAACATATCCAAACGGCACTCACGCGCTGCACAACGTTACCCTCAGCATCGACAAGGGCGAGTTTGTATTTATCGTTGGCGCGTCGGGAGCCGGTAAAAGTACGTTTTTGAAGCTGATCATGCACGAGGAAACTCCTACCTCGGGCGAGATCATAATCAACGGCAACAAGCTCTCAAAGATGAAAAGGCGCGACATTCCTTATCTTCGCCGCCATATGGGCATTGTGTTCCAGGATTTCAGGCTTATCGAGAAAATGACCGTGTTTGACAACGTAGCATTTGCTATGCGCGCGGTCGGCGAGAACACTGCCACTATCAAAAAGAGAGTTCCTTATGTCCTCAGCCTTGTAGGTCTTAAGGATAAAATGAAGGACAAGCCCAGCGAGCTTTCGGGCGGCGAGCAGCAGCGCGTCAGCCTTGCAAGAGCGCTTGTCAACAATCCCGAGATCATCATTGCCGACGAGCCTACGGGCAACGTTGACCCCGAGCTTTCGCATGAGATAATCGAGCTCCTAAATGAGATCAACGGAATGGGCACTACCGTGCTTGTCGTTACTCATGAGCACGAGCTTGTGCGCGAGTTCCACCAGAGGGTCGTCACCATTGACCACGGAAGAGTCATCCGCGATACGCGTAATGATGTTGATCCTGAATTTGACGATGATGACTACACCCTTGAGTACAGCGAGTACGAGGAGGACACGGACCTCACCGACGATGAGCTTACCGATAACTACGACGGCGAGAATTACGACGACGAACAGGGCGGCGGAGATGATCCTGACGATCTGCCGCAGTACCCTGAAAATGTCGTGATCGTGCCCGACTGATGAAAGGAATTAGTATATGAAAGGCTTTGGCTATCTTGTAAAAGAGGGCTTCAGAAACGTATGGAGTAACCGTATAATGAGTATCGCCTCTGTTTGCGTACTCATCAGCTGCCTTGTCTTGACGGGAGCAGCGGCGCTCTTTTCGATGAACGTCTACAAACTTGTTGACGAGGTGGGAGAGAGCAACGAAACCATCGTTTATATCAAGGATGGTTATTCACAGCTTGAGGCTGTTTATGTAGGAAAAGAGATCGAAAAGGTCGACAATGTCCAGTCCGCTACCTTCTATTCAAAGGAGGATGCGTTTCAGCAGTACAGAGAAACTCTGGGCGACAGCCTTTTCTCCAGAATAGAGGACAGAAATCCGCTTCCGGATTCGTTTATCGTAGTGATGGACGACCTCTCAAAGTATGAGGAGACCGTTGCCGAGATCCAGAAGATCGAGGGAGTCGATAAAGACACTATCCTCAACCGCAAGGATTTTGCGGACAAAATGACAAGGATCAGCAACCTTGTCAGCATAATCTCGATCGCGGTAGTATCCGCTCTGCTTATCATTTCACTGTTCATTATCGCTAACACTATCCGCGCGACTATGTATTCGCGCAGATTTGAGATCAGCATTATGAAGTCGGTCGGCGCGACGAACTCATTCGTGCGAATGCCGTTCCTTGTTGAGGGTATGGTGCTTGGCCTGATTTCGGCAGTGATCTCAACAGGCGTGCTCGCCCTGGTTTATCAGGGAATAGGAATGGTTATCGAAAACGCTCAGTCGGTATTTCAATTCATACCGTACATCAAGGTTCTGCCATTCGTTGCAGCAGCGTTTATTATATTTGGTCTTGTAGTCGGATTCTTCGGCGGATTTATTTCGATCCGTAAGTATCTGAAAATGGAAGGTAATGAAATTCTCGGCTGGTAACAGCGGAAAGGAGAAACTATGACAAAGTTCAAAAAACTACTCAGCGTGCTGTTATGCGTTTGCATAATCGCGGTTCCCGTTGCTTCGGGAATCATTTCGGCAGGCGCGGAAAGCAACGCGGATCTTCAGAAGAAGATCGAAGATCTCGAGGCGAAAAATCAGGAATATCAAAAGACGCTTGAATCGGCTCAAAACGATATTTCCGAGAAAGAGAATTATAACGCCACTCTTACAAGCAAAATCGAAAATCTCGATGAAAAAATCGAAGTTACCCGTGAGGCTATCGACGAGGCCAACGCTAAAATCGCCGATTCTCAGAAAAAGATCGATCAGGGCAACAAGGATATCGAGGATCAGGTCGACGCTCTTTGCCAAAGATTGAGGACGATCTATATGGCGGGGTCCGCCAGCGACCTTGAAATCATCCTCGGCGCAAAGGATTTCTCTGATCTTATCGACAAAATGACCCTTGTAAAGAACCTCTCTAAAAAGGATCAGGAGCTCATTGATAACATCAACGGCAAGCTCACTGTCATAAACAAAGAGAAGGCGGAGCTCGAAAAGAACAAGGCTGACCTTGAAAAGAACGAGGCTTCGCTTGACAAAGATCTCAAGGATCTGAACAAGACTCTTGAAGAAAACAAGGAAGTTCTTAAGGATCTTAAGATCCAGTCGGATCAGGCTAAAAACTTTATCGCGAACAATAACAACGAAAAGGCAAGATTCGAGGCTCAGTTAGCCAAAAATGTCGCGGAAGAAGAAGCTGCCGCAAGGGCACAGCAGGCTCAGAGCGCAAATTCAAACTCAGGAAGCTCAAGCTCTGAGAGCTCGAGCAGTTCAAGCAGTTCAAGCAGCTCGACCTATATTCCGCCGACTCCAAGCCAGGACGATTATGTTTCTCCGCCTTCCTCGGGCGGCTACACATGGCCTACTCCCGGATTCTACTACCTCTCCTCACAGTGGAACGAGGACAGAACCACATATAACCACGGCGCTATCGATATCGCCGGCGGCGCAATTATGGGAGCAAGGGTCGTTGCGGCGGACAGCGGAACTGTTACCATCACAAATGATTATTGTCCTCATAACTGGGGCAAGTTCAGCAGCTGCGGCTGCGGCGGCGGTTACGGTAAGTATATAATGATCGACCACGGCAACGGCAAAGAGACACTCTATGCTCACCTCAGCGGCCTCGCGGTAAGCTCGGGACAGCATGTTTCAAAGGGACAGACGATCGGTTATGTAGGAACCACAGGTTACTCGACCGGCCCGCACCTCCACTTTGAGTGCCGCTACAACGGCGTTAAGTACAACCCGATGGATGAATATTAATGTAATATAACAACAAAGACGTCATTTTGCGTTGCGCTTAATGACGTCTTTCTTTTGTTGATTATAAAGTAACATTATTTTCCTTTCGTAATATTATGTAGTGTAAACGAAAGGAGGCTGGGGTATGAACTTGTTTGGAAACAACGGCGGTTGCTGCTGGATTATTCTTCTTATCCTCATCATCTGCAGTTGCTGCGGCAACAACGGCGGCTGCGGTAACGGTTGCGGCAACGACGGCTGCGGTTGCTGCGGTTAAGTCGCGGCGGCGACACCGCAAGCCCGCCTATTTTGAACTTCGTGATAGGATCTAAGTTCGATTAACGGCGGGGAGGAAACTTTGCTGTTTGACTGACGTTAATAGCATTAAACGGCGGAGTCGGAGCTTTCAGAGATTAAAAATAAATGAATACAAAAATACCGCGCTTCGGCTTATTAAGTCGAGGCGCAATTTTTTTAGATTGTGTGTTGGTTTAAGGCAG
>JBGULZ010000270.1:0-2704 GCA_045116595.1 Ruminococcus sp.
CTTGCCGCGGCCGTCGTTGAAGTAATCAATGCAGTCGCCGCAGAGCTTTCCGTTGTCCGCGATGTGCTGGTTCGAGCCGATCTCGACATCAAACTTCGGAAGCTCGCACAGCGCGGCTCTCAGCCTTCCGCTCTCACAGGTCACCGTAGGCAGGTCAAAGCGCCGTCCGCAGCACTTTGACACTATCCGCGTGAGCTGACCGCGCTTTATTTCTTTTCCCTTTGCGCTCAAAATCAGCTCAACGCTCATTCTGCCGTTTTCACCCTCGAGGCAGGAGCATTCTATCGGGCAGGCTCCGAGCGTTGTGAGCTCGGTAATTATCCTGTCTGCGGCTTGGCTGTCGCCCGTTTTGATCTCGGCAAATTCCTTTGAAAGGTCGCTGAGGATATCGCTGACCCCCGCGAACTGCCCCGCCACGACCGAGCGGATCTCGCTGACCCTGCGCTCCGCCTCCTGGAGCGACAAAAGCTTTTTGTAGTTGTCGGTCATACTGCGCGCGATCTCGCTCTTTTTGCAGCAGTTTTTAATAAACAGCTCTCCGACTTCCTTTGCGCCTATCCTGCCGTTTCTGTTGAGCTCCTCCTCAAGGCGGAAGAAGTCGTCCTTTGTAACACCGCCCTTGTGCTCGTAGCAGTACATCCTCAACCCGCAGCCCGAGCAGACTTCATCGGCGACGTTTTGACAGACCCAATCGAATGTAGGCGAATACATCTCCCCCATTTTTTCGGACACGTTTTCGACGTCGTTTTTTACATTTTTTATCACGCTTGAGGTAAAGCTCAAACGCGCGATCAGATTTTTGCGGAGCGTTTCTCCGAGCGAAAGGTCGCGCTCTTTATTGAACACCGGCGAGATAAAATCCCCGACGCTTTTCGGCAGCAGCATAAACGCCGCCGCGCCGATCACTCCCTCTATCAGCGCGCCCGAGGGCATTTTTTCTCCGCCGAACGCAAGGCTCATCAAAAAATCCGCCGCTACGAACGACAGCGCGGTAGCGATTTTTCCGAGCGGAGAGAAAAGCCCCGCCATCAGTCCGCCGAACGAATATCCGCCGCAGATGAAGCCCTGCTCAAACGCCGCAAGGCTGAACACCGCTCCCGTCGCCGCGCCGCTGACAGTACCGCCGTTGACTCCGCCGTACCGCGCGCATAGCATCACCGCGATGACCGCGATTATCCTGCCGAGCGAGATATTTTCTATCGTGAGCGAGCCGAGCGACAAAATCAAAACGCAGCCGCTCATCACAACACAAGCGGTCTCCTGAGAGGTAAAGGCTGAAATGCTCCGCTTGCCGAACGACAGGCGCATCGTGTACGAAATAAAATACGCCGCAACAGCCGCCAGCGCCGCCTCTATAAAGCCGCCCGTAAGCGTAGCCATTGTTCCCACCCCGCCGAACGACAGGGCTATCCCCGTTGCCGCCGTGGGTATAAAGGCGCAAAGCGGAGCGAACAGCTTGCTTGCGCTTATTCTTCCGATATCACTGAGCAGCCACCTTGCGCAGCCGATCGCGATTATAACAGCTATATACCTAAAGCTGTCGGAGGGATTTAATAATACATAGCCGAACGCCGCGCCGATGAGCGACGGCAGCAGCCTTTCCTTTGGGACCGCCGCCGCGTATGACGCCCCAAACGGAGCCATACTCCCCAAAACAGCGCCCCTTGTGATCAGCGTTCCGCACGCGCAGTATAATATATTCAAGCCGATATTCCTAAAGAATTCGGTCTGTGCAGTGCGGGCGCGCCGCATTGCTTTTACGTCAGTCATTTTATACTTCCTTTTCTGTCTTTGATAAATATATTATATTGCGGACGCGGTGACTGATTTGTCGCTGTAAGGGTGAGAATTTTTAGATTGTTTTGAGGTTTTTTGAAGGTAGCTAAACTAACTGAAACAAAAAGATTGTATATTTTGGAGTTTTGAACTATAATAGAAATATAAATCTGAAAGGAACTATATTATGATTATAATGTCGGTTGACTTGGGAAAAGCGAGAACAGGCATAGCGCTGTGCGACAAAAGCGAATTTCTCGCGTCCCCCCACACCGTGATTTTTGAAAAATCTGATAAAAAGCTGTTGGAAAAGGTCGCGCAGACAGCGATCGAAGCAAAAGCCGAGTTGATCGTTATCGGTCTCCCGAAAAATATGGACGGCTCCGAGGGCGAAAGCGCAAAAAACGCCCGCGCGTTTGCAGAAAAGCTCGGGGAGCTGACGGAGCTCCCAACTGTTATGCAGGATGAGCGCGGCACTACCGTTACCGCCCACAACTATCTTAACGCAACAAACACCCGCGGAAAAAAGCGCAAAAACGTTGTTGACGCAGTTGCCGCCGTGATAATACTTCAGGATTACTTAGATAAAAGAAAAAACTTGGGATAAATAAGATCCGCAGGATCGCCGCAAGCAAAAGCTTTCTCAAAACCGCTTTATAATGCGGCTTTTGGGCTGACGCAACCAATAGTTGCGTAAATGTAAAGCGGAATATATGGCGCAACTCAGGCGGTTGCGTGTATAATTACGGCATAAAACGAACGGAGGCAGAACTATGAATATCGAAACAGCAAACAGACTTCTTCAATACAGAAAACAGCACAACCTCAGTCAGGAAGAGCTCGCGGAGAAAATCGGAGTCAGCCGCCAGGCGGTTTCAAAATGGGAACGCAGCGAAGCGTCGCCCGATACCGATAATCTGATCAGCCT
>JBGULZ010000271.1:0-3967 GCA_045116595.1 Ruminococcus sp.
AATCGGCAGTATAAATTAGCGCCGCCGCTCCGCAGCGGTTATCAAGCGCGGGAGAAGTTATTTTATCACCCAACAATGATTTTGGGGTATAATCAAAAGTCAGTTTGTCTCCGATTTTGATTTGCTTTTTTACTTCATCACAGGGCATACCGAAGTCGACCCATGTTTTTGTTATGGGGTTAGCTTTGCTTTCGCTTCCGTCGGTAAGGTGAGGCGGCAGACAGCAAACGGTTCCGCAAAGACCGTTGTCGGTTTTCAGCACGGAATCCTGCAATACCCTCGCGTCGATACCGCCGCATTTGTTGACCTTAACAAATCCGTTTTTGTCGATATCGGTGACGATAAGCCCGATTCGGTCAATGTGAGCATCGAGCAGTATCGTCTTATCCGCGTTTTTGTTTCCCATAACGGCATAAAGATTGCCGTTATGATCGGTCGTTACTTCGGAAAACCCGGCGAGGTATTCTTTGGCGACATTGACCGCGCTTTCCTCGCTGCCCGATACTCCCGAAGCGGAGCATAAATCAAAAATCAGTTTCTTTATATCCATATGCGATTACTTTAAGTCGTTTACGATCGACTTAAAGTGATTACCTCTTTCTTCAAAGTTCTTGTACAATCCAAAGCTCGCGCTTGCGGGTGAAAGTGAAACGATATCGCCTTTTTCGGCGTTTTCCCTTGCAGCTTTGACCGCCTCTATCATATTATTAACGTTGATTATCTTGATAGCGCTTTCGACATAATTCGAGGCTTTTTTGACAGCAGCCTCGATCAACGGAGCGGTTGCGCCTAAAAGTATAAGGACTTTTACTTTATCGTTGATAACAGGGCCCAACGAATCATACGGGATGTGTTTATCATAACCGCCCGCAATAATGATTATCTTTTTGCTGTAGAGCGACAGTGTGCCAAGCGCTGTACGTGTCGGGCTGGAAGCGATTGAATCGTTATAATACTTAACGCCGTCGATATCCCTGACAAATTCCGCTCTGTGGGCTACTCCGCCGAAGGTCTTGGCTACCGACTTGATTGTCTCTACGCTCACTATTCCCCATACTGCCGAGATCGCCGCAAGGTAGTTTTCTACATTGTGCATACCGGGGATCTTAATGTCGGAGATATCCATAATCTCAGTCGTCTTGCCGTAGTCGCTGTATACAACGCTAGTGCCGTCAAGATACGCGCCGTTATAGAGCTTTTCTTTTACGCTGAACTTGGCAAGCTGACCGCGGACATCGGGTGAAAAGCCGTTTGAGATCTCGTTGTCGAGATTCAATACTGCCTTTGCAAAGGCGTTCTGGTGGAGTATTATGTTCTTTTTGGAGTCGATATACTCGTCCATATCCTTGTGCCAGTCAAGGTGATTCGGCGCAAGGTTAGTGACAACGGCGATATCCGGGCTCTTGCGCATCGAGATAAGCTGGAAGCTTGAAAGCTCGACAACCGCGAAGTCATCCTCGTTCACGCTCTCGATCTCAGGCAAAAGCGGCTTGCCGATATTTCCGCCGAGGTGGACGGTCTTGCCCTCCGCCTTCAGCAGCTCGGAAATAATAGTCGTTGTCGTCGTTTTTCCGTCTGAACCGGTCACGGCGATCATCTTACACGGACAAAGGTCAAAGAAAACCTCCATCTCGGAAGTCAGCACCTTGCCGTTATCTCTGAGCTTGATAAGCTCGGGTTTATCGGGCTGGGTTCCGGGGCTGCGGAAAATAATATCCGCGTCGATATCCTTTAGATAATCTTCGCCCAAGATAAGCTCCGCGCCGTACTGCATTGCCTTTTCTCCGTTTTCTCCGAGCTTTTCAAGCGGCTGTCTGTCACAGCCGATGACCTTTGCGCCCTTGTCGGCAAAGAGCTTTATAAGCGGAAGATTGCTTGTGCCGAGTCCGATAAAGGCTACCTTTTTGCCTTTGACCGATTTGAAAAATCTATCTGTCTGAGTACTCATATTATCCCTCATTTACTAAAATATCATTACATTTTATTATACATATATATAGCTGAAATTTCAACCTTTACAAAGAGATTGCAATAATATT
Source organism: Ruminococcus sp. (assembly GCA_045116595.1). Lineage (GTDB taxonomy): Bacteria > Bacillota > Clostridia > Oscillospirales > Acutalibacteraceae > Ruminococcoides. The sequence goes on from JBGULZ010000271.1 coordinate 2,040, forward strand.
GAAATATTTTTATTATGGTGGTATTATATAAACGGTGATATTATGCTCTATGACTTTATTCTTGCCGACAAAAGCGCAAAAAAGCCGATGTACAGGCAGATTTATATTTCGATACGAAACGCCATTGAAAACGGAAATCTAAAAAAAGGCACTAAGCTTCTTTCTATCCGCAAGCTCAGCGAGGAGCTCGGAGTTTCAAAAACGACCATAACGGCGGCTTATGACCAGCTGTGCGCCGAGGGCTACATCAAAACAAAGCCCCAAAGCGGGTTTTATGTTGCCGCTGAGTTTGAAAGCAAACCGAAAATGCTTGATGAGGACGATTTTAAAATAAAATCCGAGCAAAAGATCATCAAATATGATTTTTCCTCAAAAAGTATTGACGAGAGCATAATCAATCTTTCGGAATGGAAGAAGAACATCAAGGACGTTATCAACAGGAATTATCTTTTGACCTCTTACGGTGATGTTCAGGGCGAGGAAGCGCTCAGGATAGCGCTGCAAAAGTACGCGCTCGGCACGAGAAGCGTCAACTCAAGCGCTAAGAATATCGTAGTCGGCGCGGGTACTCAGGCAATACTGTGTATCCTTTGCTCGATTTTAGGGTGTAATAAAAAGGTAGCTATGGCTAAAGACAGCTATGTTCAGTCGGAATTTGTTTTTAGGAGCTTTGATTATAAGATAAGCTACTTTGAAAACGATGAATTCGGCGCAACGCTTGACTCTCTAAAAAAAATCAAGCCCGATATCCTGCTTATAAACCCAAACTTTACCGAACCTTACGGCACGAATATGCCTGTTACACGAAGGCTTGAAATAATCAACTGGGCAAAAAGCAACAACGTTTTGATCATCGAGGACGACTACAACGGAGAGATACGTTACAGCACCCACCCTATGCCCTGCGTGCAAAATTACGACAGGGAGAACACGGTTTATTTAGGCTCGTTTTCAAAGGTGCTTTTGCCCTCGGTCAGGATAAGCTATATGGTTTTGCCGGAGAATATCTTGAAAAAATACAACGGTATCAAGTCGCAAATCAACCAAACCGCTTCAAAGGTCGAGCAATTAGCGCTTGCGGGGTACATAAACACGGGTAAAATAGATGTTCACCTCAGAAAAGCTCGCAGAGTTTTTCTTGAAAAAAGCAAAATCGTTTTGCAGAGCATAGACAGATATTTTAAGGACTGCGAAACCGTCTTTAACGAGACCTCGCTTTATGTTAAAATAAAGCTTGACGGTGAATTTGACAGGGATAAGATCGAGCGTGAGCTTGCGGAAAACTCAATCAAAATCATGCCATATAAAACCGGAAATGAGTTCGGTCTGAGCTTTTCGGGAATACCGACGGACAAAATTGACGAGGGTATCAAATTGATAAGTGAAATAATCTATAAATAGAAAACGTCTGCGGATCTTATTCCGCAGGCGCTTTTTTGATAACTAATTATTTAGGTTGCACCGTCACATTGCTTATGTGCCGAAAACGACATCGGCGTCCTTAAGGCGGCAATAAACCTTGTTACCCTCTGGATATGTTTCAAATACTCCGCCGACGGTAACGGGTGTGCCGACAGCAGGATAATCATCGGGGAATTTATGCTCGCCTTTCCAAATGAACTCGATGCCGCTTGAACAGCATGCGGTTGCGTCCTTGATAAGGCAGGAATAGTAATATTTGCCGGTCTTGATGTCAGTATAAACATCAAACGTTCCGTTCATCTTGACTTTTTTGCCCATGTATTTATCGGGTGTGTTCACCATCGCCGAGACCTCAGAATAAACCATAGTGCTGTTTAATGTAGTGAGGTCTACTTCGGCGTCGTAATCGAGCTCGGGATATTTTATATTATCCGCGGGAGCCGGATTTACAGGAGCTGACGCTGCCTGAGTAGCCGCTTGAGATGCCGCTTGTGCTGCGGCGGGAT
>JBGULZ010000272.1:0-4440 GCA_045116595.1 Ruminococcus sp.
CCGTTTATTGATACGGCAAAGGTTTTTAATTCTTTATCAGAAGTATTTATATTTATATATAGCTCGTTATTATTCTCTAAAGGAATATTATCCGCGTTTTCGATTACTTCAAGCGCTTGGACTTCCTCGGCTTTTTCGGCAGTCTGAGGGATATCCGTCAAGCCGTATTTTTCCATTAAAGAAAATAACTCGAGCTTTGCCATATAGTCGGCGCACTTTTGCCTGTCCTCTATCTCGACCGTGTAATCCCCGATATTCGTGTCTATCGGGACGGTACGGCAGATCTCGCCGAGCATACGGCTAATGAGCGCGTTTTCCTTAGAAGCGGTCAGCTTTTTGCGCACGCCGTCCTTTATATCGAGCTCGTCGAGGTGGTCGTAGATGTACTCGACCGTGTTGTATTTTTGGATAAGGTCGCCCGCGCCCTTGGGTCCGATACCGGCGACTCCGGGGATATTGTCGGAGGTGTCGCCCTGGATAGCCTTGATCTCTATCAGCCCGGCGGGGGTCACGCCGTAATCCTCCATAATTTTTTCGGGAGTGTAGCGGATATCCTGCTTGTTGGTGCAGAGGTGGATGGTGGTATTGTCCGACGCCAATTGCAGGCTGTCGCGGTCTCCTGTGGCGATAACGCACTCGTCGCCGCTCTTATCGCAGGCGGATGCAAAGGTTCCGAGGATATCGTCCGCTTCAAAACCCTCGCAGGTCACTATTTTATAGCCCAGCAAGCCCAAAAGCTCCTTTAACGGGGGCATTTGCGAGGCGAGCTCGGGCGGCATACCCTTGCGGTTGGCCTTGTAAAGGTCATACGCCTTGTGCCGGAAGGTCGGGGCTTTGAGGTCAAACGCTATCGCTACCGCGTCGGGCTTTTCCTCATCTTGAATTTTATTGAGCATATTCAAAAAAACGTAGATTGCGTGGGTAAACTGACCGTCCTTGTTCGTAAGCGGCCTGATACCGTAAAACGCGCGGTTTACAATGCTGTTTCCGTCGACTACCAAAATCCTCATAGCTTATACATCACTTTCGTTATTTTACCGTTTTTGTAGTAGATACGCGGTACGCGCTTGCCGACAAGACAAACGACCTCGTAATTGATCGTGTCGGTGTTTTTGGCAATGGAGTCCGCTGTGGGCTCGCCGCATTTGCCCGTGCCGAACACGATCACCTCGTCGCCCTGCTCGATATAGTCGAGCCCGGTGACGTCGAGCATAGTCTGATCCATACATATCCTGCCGACTATCTTCGCCTTTTGACCGTTTATCAGCATATATCCGTCCTTGGCGTTGGCGCGGACAAAGCCGTCGGCATAGCCGATCGGGACGGTCGCTATCCTCATATCCGCGGGCGCGGTGAAGGTCCTGCCGTAGGATATAGTCGCGCCCTTTTTGAGCTCCTTGACATAGGCGACCGTGGTTTTTAGCGTCATAGCGGGGGTCAGGCTGAGCTTCCCGGAGAGCTTTGGCGACGGCGCGAGGCCATAGAGGATGATACCCGCCCTGACCATATCGCAGTATGTATTTGAATAGTCCTCGATAGCGCCGCTGTTTGAGCAGTGGCAGAGCTTTATATCGAGCCCGTTATCCCTCAGGGCGTTTTTGACGCGCGTAAAGTTTTGATATTGCTTTTCGGTGAACTCTCTGCCGTCCTCGCGCTCGTCCGAAACGCAGAAGTGGGTAAACAAGCCCACGGCGTTGAGGTTCGGCAAAGCGCAGGCTTCGCATATTTCTTTTATGGAATTATCATCCCTCGGAAACTCCTGGCACATAAAGCCGATACGGCTCATTCCCGTGTCGATCTTGATGTGGATGTTGACGTCCACGCCCTCGCTTTGGCATTTTTCCGAGAGCGCCCTTGCGTATTCGAGCGAGAAAACCGCCTGGTCGATTTTATGCTCGGCGAGCTTTGAAGCGTCCTTTACCGGCGTAAAGCCCAAGATCAAAACCGGCAGGGTGATACCCGAGTCGCGCAGCTCGATTCCCTCGTCGATATTTGAGACCGCAAAATAGTCCGCGCCGAGCTCCTCGTAGATATGCGCGAGCTCTACCGCTCCGTGGCCGTAGCCGTCCGCCTTGATAACGCAGCAGATCTTTGAGCTGCCGAGCTTGCTTTTTATCTCTTTAAAATTTCGCGTCACCGCGTCGAGCGAGATCTCCGCCCAAGTTCTTTTTACAAAATCCATAATTACGCCCTTTCGGTTGTGGGATTATCTCTCCCGCTGTCATTCTGAGGTCGTGGCGACGACGGCGCAGACCGAAGAATCTCATACCTCTTTAACCAAAGTCAGTGGTATCACAATGAGATCCTTCGGCAGAGCCTCAGGATGACAGAAGTTTCCTTTACGGTTGTGGGATTATAATTCTTAATAAGAAATTTAATTGATCATATATATACTTATTATATTACTTTTCGGCGAGTAAATCAACCGTTAAGCGGAGGTTAGAGCGCAATAATTAAATTTATGCGCGGTTTTTGCTGTATATTTCATAGTTTTGTTGCGTTTTGTCTTGATTTTTTTGCTTTAATGTGCTAAAATATCATTTGCGTGTAAATAATGCTAATCAAATATTTACAGGAGGGAAAATTTTGACACAGGAAAACATAATTGTCCTGAGCGCGTTCGCCGTGTATATGATCATTATGATCGTCATCGGCGTTGTGTACTCAAGAAGGACAAAAAACAATGAGGATTACTTCCTCGGCGGACGTAACCTCGGCGGCTGGACTGCCGCTATGTCGGCTCAGGCTTCGGATATGAGCGGATGGCTGCTTATGGGTCTGCCCGGCTCGGTTTACCTTGCAGGTACGGGCGAGGCGTGGATCGCCGTAGGTCTGCTTATCGGTACGGTGCTCAACTGGTTCCTCGTTTCTTCAAGGCTCAGAAGATACACGATCGTCGCCGGAAACTCGCTGACGATCCCCAGCTTCTTCCAGAACCGTTACCGCGACAAGCTCGGCGTTATCAAGATCGTTTCGGCTGTTATCATCGCGATATTCTTCGCGGTATACACCGCGTCGGCGTTCAGCTCGGGCGCAAAGCTCTTTGCTACACTGTTCGGTCACGGACAGGGCGGAGAGATCGACGGCACCGCTTACATCATCGGTCTTGTTATCGCGTCGGTAGTTATTCTCATTTACACATTTATGGGCGGCTTCAAAGCGGTCTGCACGACCGACCTTATCCAAGGTCTGCTTATGCTCGTCGCGATCCTCGCCGTTCCGATCATCGCTTATTCCATACTTACATGGAACACAGGTTTTTCGGACGCGCTTGCTTCTAACGGCGTTTCGAATCCCGAAAACTTCATCAGCTTTACCACAAACACAGACGGTTCGCCGATCTCGGCTAACTCGATCATCTCAAGCCTCGCTTGGGGACTCGGTTACTTTGGTATGCCGCACATCATCATCCGCTTTATGGCTATCAAAAACGAAGCCGAGGTCAAAAAGTCAAGAAAGATCGCTATCGTTTGGGTAATCATCTCGCTCACCGCGGCTTGCCTTATCGGTCTTATCGCGAGGGCGTTCCTCACACCGCAGCTCAACGATACAAACAGCGAGACCGCGTTTATCCGTCTTATCCAGCAGGTATTCTCGTCAAACGGCGTGCTTATCTTTTTAGGCGGAATCTTCCTCTGCGGTATTTTGGCGGCTATTATGTCCACCGCGGACAGCCAGCTGCTCGTTACCGCTTCGGCTGTATCTGAGGATATGTTCAAGGGCGTTATCAAAAAGGACGCCAAGGAAAAAACCTCGCTTTGGGTCGGCAAGATCGCTGTTGTTGTTGTTGCGATCATCGCGTTTGTTATCGCGCTCAACCCCAACTCGAGCATTATGGGTCTTGTATCCGACGCTTGGGCAGGCTTTGGCGCGGCGTTCGGACCCGTTGTACTGCTTGCGCTGTTCTGGAAGCGCTCGACGCTTTCGGGTGCTATCGCGGGTATGGCGGTAGGCGCTTTGACCGTTATCGTTTGGGACTACATCCCGCTTATTGACGGCGCTATGCTCAAGGACGCTACGGGTCTTTACTCACTTGCCGTAGGCTTCCCGATCGCGCTTATCGTAAACGTAATTGTTTCGCTTATCTCTAAAAAGCCCTCAAAGGAAGTTTATGACGAGTTTGAGGCTATCAAGAACGTAGAGGTATAAGTCGTGGCGACGACACCGCAGTCCGCCTTTGGAAGGATTTGATTAAATACCAACGCTTCTGCAACGGCGGGTCAAAACAGAATAATTAGCTATAAGTAAAATGACGGCTCAGAACTGTTTCGGTTCTGAGCCGCCTTTTTCTATGCAAAGGATTTTGCGATTAATAACAGAGATATAAAATCAAGTGACATAGAGAGAAAGAGAGAAAAAAATCTCTTTTTCTTTCTTCTCTTATTTATTCTCTTTTTCTTTCTTGTATTCTTTCTCTTCTTTCCTTCTCTTATATTATCT
>JBGULZ010000273.1:0-7724 GCA_045116595.1 Ruminococcus sp.
CCGTTTTCCTCATCGGTAAACACATTCGGCTTGCCCATATTTATCATCGGTTCAATGGTGAACATCATACCGGGAACCATCAGCATCTCGGTATTCTTTACGCTGACGTAGCTTACCCACGGATCCTCGTGAAATTCAAGACCGATTCCGTGTCCGCCGACCTCGCGTACAACAGAATAGCCCATACTCTTGATATAATCGTTGACAGCCTGTCCCATATCGCCGAGGAATCCCCATGGCTTAACTTCCTTTAAGCCCTCGTCAAGCGCCTGCTTTGCGGCAATTACGAGTCTTTTTTTATCTTCGCTGACTTCACCTATGCAGAACATCCTCGACGAGTCGGAAAAATATCCGTTGAGGTTGGTTGAGCAGTCAACATTGACGATATCTCCGTCCTTTAGGATGATATCTGGGCTCGGTATTCCGTGGCAAACCTCGTCGTTTATCGAGGTACAAACGCTCATAGGAAAGCCCTCGTAGTTGAGCGGAGCGGGTACTCCGCCCATTTTTGTTGTGATGTCATACACCCATTGATCGATCTGCGCGGTGGATATCCCTGCCTTTATATGCTCGGCAACATAATCGAGCACGGCTATATTTATCTTCGCGCTTTCCTTGATTTTCTCTATCTGCTCAGGGGTTTTTATAATACCGTGATCGGGAACGATGTGTCCTTTAGCCTCGATCTCCTCGATCCTCTCGTCAAAATCAATGTGACATTTTTTATACTTCTTTCCGCTGCCGCACCAGCAAGCGTCATTTCTGCCCGGCTTTTTCATAACATTCTCCTTAATCTTGATATATATATTATATCACTTTATTTTATACCGCACAAGTTGTATTTTGTTTTTATTTGTTGTATAATAACTGTAATATGCAGTATATGTTCCGCGTATTCTTTAGTATGAGGCTAAAAAGATTTGTTTTTATCACATTGATACTGCTCCTGCTTGCGCTGTTTATGATGTTGATGTTACTTTCAACATCAAAAATAAAACTCGAGACATCCGCAAAACCGCTCGAAAAACTTCCGCATATCCTGATCGACCCCGGTCACGGCGGACAGGATGGGGGAGCGGTGTGTAACGGAGTGCTCGAAAAGGACATAAACCTGCCGATTTCTCAGGACACCGCAGATTTGATCAAGCTGCTCGGCTTTGATGCATCTATGACGCGCACCGATGACAGCTTTATCACCGACAAAGGCGCAAACGTCAAGGAGCGTAAGCTAAACGATATGAAGGAACGGCTCGAGCTGTACAACAGCGACAAAAGCAACGTGATAATCAGTATCCATCAGAACAAGTTTTCAGACAGCAAAGCACGCGGCTCGCAGATTTTTTATTCGCCGAATAATGATAAAAGCAAAATGCTTGCTCAAAATGTAAAGTATTCTCTCAATTCTCTTCTCCAGACAGGGCTTGACAGGGAATGCAAGGCGGCAGGGAAGAGTATTTATCTCTTAAAAAACACATATCAGCCCGCCGTGATTGTCGAGTGCGGCTTCATCTCGAACTTTGAGGAATGTCAAAAGCTCAAAAGTGAAAGCTACCAAAAGCAGCTCGCCTTCGCGATAACCACAGGACTTTTAGATTATTACAATACATAGGACGTGAAAAAATGGCAAAAATAAAAAGCGTTTTTATATGCTCGGAGTGCGGCTATGAATCGCCCAAATGGAACGGAAAATGCCCTTCCTGCGGCGAGTGGAACACAATGAATGAGGAGATAAAGGACACTTCAAAAACATCTCCCGCGGTCAAAAGTCGCTCATTCTCTACATATTCAAAGCCCGATTCTATAACCGAGATCTCGACCGACGATGAGCACCGCTATGACACCGGCTGCAAGGAGCTTAACCGCGTGCTCGGCGGAGGTATCGTAAAGGGCAGCTTGATTTTACTCGGAGGCGACCCGGGTATCGGTAAATCGACCGTGCTTATGCAGATATGTCAGTATATGGGCAGCACCCTAAAGATTCTCTATGTTTCGGGCGAGGAGAGCAAGCGTCAGCTCAAGCTGAGGGCTAACCGTCTCAATGTCGATTCGCCGAATCTTTTTGTAATGACCGAAACAGATGTTGAGATCGTGTGCGAGCAAATCAAGAGCATTAAACCCGACTTGGTGATGATAGACTCTATCCAAACTATGAACCTCAGCGAGCTCAGCTCGTCGCCGGGAAGCGTCACGCAGGTCAGGGAATGTACAAATATGCTTATGCGAACAGCCAAGGGGCTCGATATCCCGATGTTCGTTGTCGGACACGTCAACAAAGAGGGCTCTATTGCGGGTCCAAAGGTGCTCGAGCATATCGTTGACACCGTGCTCCACTTTGAAGGCGACAAGCAGATGTCTTGCAGGATACTACGCGCTGTCAAAAACCGTTACGGGTCTACGAATGAAATAGGCGTGTTTGAGATGACCGATAAGGGCTTGCAGGAGGTCGAGAATCCCTCTGTTATGCTGCTTTCGGGCAGACCGAAGAATGTTTCGGGAACCTGCGTTACCTGCACCATAGAGGGCTCACGTCCGATTTTGGCGGAGACTCAGGGACTTGCGACCCAAAGCGGCTACGGCAACGCCAGAAGAATGGCTACCGGCTACGATTATAACCGTCTTTCAATGCTGCTCGCAGTGCTCGAAAAACGCGCGGGATATTATTTTTCAAATAACGACGCGTATATAAATATCGTAGGCGGTCTCAGGGTGGACGAGCCCGCGATCGATCTTTCGATAGCTATGGCGCTTATAAGCAGCCTTAAAGACACTCCAATAGATGAAAATGTAGTAGTATTCGGAGAGATCGGCTTGGCAGGGGAGATACGCTCGGTTTCGCAAGCTCAAATGAGGATAAACGAGGCTGTAAGGCTTGGTTTTACAAGGATAATTATGCCGTATCACAATCTGAAAAACGTCCACTGCGATGAAGCGGAGCTGATCGGTGTAAGGAATATCCGCGAGGCGTTTGAGGCGGCAAGCGTATGAAAACAGTCGTAATGAGCGGTTTATATCCCTGCTTTTGCAAAAAACTTTCTGAATTTGGGTATAATATAATTCTTTCAAAGAAAATAGAAGAATTTCCCGAACCCGAACAATACCACGCGGATATGCAGGCTTTGCGCATAAACGATAAGCTTTTCACACTTGAAAACTGCGCAAAAAAAGCAGGGGAGAAATACCCTGAAAACATTTTGCTCAACTGCCTTTATATTAACAACACGCTCTACGGAAAGCTTGATTCCGTTGACGATACCGTGCTTGATTACTGCAAAGCTAACGGAATTAAAACCGTCAATGTTAATCAAGGATATGCGCGCTGTTCATCGCTTCAAATAAGCGAAAACGCCGTAATAACCGCGGACAAGTCCATAGAAAAAGCGCTTAAAAACAACGGGGTAGAGGTTCTGATGATAAACGAGGGTAATATTGAGCTTAAAGGCTACAACTACGGCTTTATCGGAGGCGCGGGCTTTTATGATAACGGTATAGTATACTTTTTCGGCAATATAAAAACACACACCGATTATGACAAAATCAGGGAGTTTATTATACAATATAATTCTAGAATAGAAGTATTATGCCAAGATATGCCAATAACAGACATCGGCGGAGCAGTCATAATAAACTAAAAGGAGCCTGTACCGGCTCCTTATTCTTTATCTGTTTTATGTACTTTTGATAGGGGATTTGACTCTGCAGCGTTTTTCATTTGCTCATTGCTCAGGTGGGTATAAATCTCGGTCGTACCGAGGTTTTCGTGTCCTAAAACATCCTTTAAGACTCTAACATCAACACCGCCGTGCTGGTACATCAGCGTAGCGGCAGTGTGCCTCAGCTTATGACAGGAATAGCCCTGCGCGCTCAGCCCGATCTTTTCAAGATACTTATAAACCATAGCCTGAATTGTCTTTACCGACATACGGTTGCTGTTCCGGCTGATAAACAACGCGGTTTTGTCCTTAGCGCTGATTCCGTCGACAGGGCGAACTCGCATATAGTCGTTGATTGCGTCAAGACAGGCTTTGTTAAGGTAAATAACACGTTCTTTATTGCCCTTACCGACAACCCTGATAGTGTTATCTGTGCGGATATCGGTATAGTTCAAGCCCGCCATTTCAGACACACGAAGTCCACAATTGAGGAATAGGGTTAGTATAGCGTAATCGCGCTCTTTATTAGTACCCTCAACTGCGTTAAGCAGCTCAATACTCTGCTCAAGCGTCAAATACTTGGGCAGGGCTTTTTTCTTTTTGGGAAGCTCGAGCTCCTCAACAGGGTCATTTTCAAGCAAATGCTTCTTTTTAGAAATATACTTAAAAAATCCCTTTATACTCGAACACTTGCGCGCACGCGAGGAGGCGTTGAGCTTGCGCTCACGCTGAAGGTAATTCATAAACTCATAAGCGTCAGTAAGATCGACCTTTTTCAAAAAGTTAATATCAATGTCGTCAATTTTGATTTCTTCAAACTCAGTGTCCTTGGGAACGATCTTGCGGTAGACCTTCAAAAATCGAAAGAAAGTGCGCAAGTCCAAAAAATACTCGTCAACAGTCTTGGGGGATTTCTGGCGGACAGTCTGTTGATAGAAAAGATAATCTTTTAATATTGGAAATGATTCATCACGAAAATCAACAGCCATAGTTACACATCCAATCAGATACAAATCTAATAATAAATGAATTATAACATAAAAGAGTAGGGTCATAATTCTAAATTAGAATAATTATACAAAATGAATATTTTGTATAATTCGGGTAGGGGTTAAATAAGGAAATAAGCTTTTAAGCGCCAAAATCCCTATACTTATATATAAATAGCTATATATTGCTAAACAGCGTATTACGGCTCATTTCCTTATCTTTAGCAAAACTTATTATAATTGTTACCTTCCGGTATCGGTTTTTCAAGTCCGAGCACTGTCGGCCACTGATCTGTTGCTTCAATAATAAAACCCATTATCATTCCCATATGCGTATGCAGATGTCTGAACTGCGCGAGTATCAATTCAAATTTTGAATGTGAGCAATCTACGGGTCTCTCGTTTAACATTTCATCGTTGAGAAAATTTGTATAAGCTGTAATTTTATTTTTCACAGCCATATAGTAGTCATTTATCTCAGTTCTTTTGATAAACCGCCCGGTTTTCACATCTAAATCATTTAAGCTGTCAATATGTATATCAGGCTCACGGTAGCTTGGATCATTGGGATTTATATACCATAGATCAAGTGAATGCAGCATATGATAAATGTGCTTAAAAAGCGGCATTTCGCAATATTCTCTGCTCCACAGCTCATCCGGCACACAATCTATCACGTTCTTTATTTCCCACAACGCCCTGTCGGTTTGATCCTTTATCACCATTGTCAACTGATTTTCCACAGCTCTCACCTGTTAATATTTTAACGATCTTTAATGTAATCTTCTCTTATCAACGCGTGCTGACATATATCTACAATTCCCATATTATTTCTTCCGCCTTGCTTGAACAATCCTTCCTTTACAAGACCGCACTTGTTCATAACCTTGCCGGAGTTCGGATTGTTCACATCATGATGAGCAGATATTCTGTTAACACCGACCTCATCAAACAGGAATTGAATCACCTTTGTCAGCGCTTCTGTCATAATACCCTTATGCCAATAATCATAGCCCAAGCAATAGCCTATCTCAACAGCGTTGATGTTCTCGAAAATCTTGACAACTCCGATCGAACCGATTGGCTCTCCTGTTTCTTTTAATACTATTTTCCAGTCAAAAACATCAGGCTTGTCCTTATTATCCATAAGATACTGATGATATGTTTCTTTAAGCTGTTCGGGACTTCCGTAAGGCTCCCAAGTCAAATATTTAGTAACCCGGCTGTCGTTAGCCCAGTTATAAAACATAGGCTCAACGTCGGAATCCTTTGTTTTTCTGAGTATCAACCTGTCGGTTTCAAGGGTTTTTGTACCTAAAAGATTCATATTTTTTCCTTTTAATTATGCTTTTTTATTTGCGCAGTGCCGTCCATATCCTCTTCAATTTCGATAAGATTATTAATAAGCACGCCGTTGTCATCCGTGAGGTACGGCGGTGAATACTCGTCGACCTCCTGAAGCAGATCATCACAGCATTTATAAAACTGATGATAGTAATCAGCCGCTTCTTCCCAGCGGCTCTCCTGAGCCTCGGTGAGCTTTGTCTTCCCTACGCCGTATTTATCAACAATGATCTGTCCGAGATACTCGGTAAACATAGCAGAGCCATAGGCGTTGAGGTGCTGGATATTATAATACAGCTCGGGCTTATAGCTCATTGTTACCGGGTCATGCTCAAAATTGATAAAATCATAGCCGTATGAATTAACTATTTTACCGACGCGGTTCGCCATACAAAAGCTCTCATAATCGATCTCGCGCTCAAGGTGCGGAGCTCTGAAAAACGAGATATTGATGTCATTATCTCTGCAATACTCCAACAGCTCGCGCAGCTTTTGCTCTGAATACTCGGTAAGATCAGCCTCGGTATTGTCCGTGATCAGCCTCTGATTGATAAATTCATCATTATTGTCGCACTTTCCGATGTTAGTCTTATAGCCCTTCAAAAGCGTATATCCGCGAAAATGCTGAATAAGCAATGCGCCGAGGAACTTAAATCCGCCGGGATATTCATCCCAAGTGCTGTGATACTTTATAAGCGGAAAATAATACTCTTCCTTGTTTTCGGGGTCAATCTCTTCAATATATTCGATTTTATTTTGATTGAGCGGTACAGGGTCAATGAAGTTTCTGATACTTCCCTCGTTCTTCTCATTTCTGTCATCGGGATAAATAAACGGATTTATCTCAATCATAATGAGCTTGGGTTTTTGTGTGCGCTCTATCTCTTTGATCTGGGTAAGCGCGGCGCCTGCGGTTATAGAAGCCGTGGAATACGGATAGCTTGTAAAGCCGAACTTCTCATAAGCAAGCCCCGGAGACCAGCCTGTATAGAGCTCGCTCGCGCCCGTAAATACTACGTCAAGGGAATTCTCGTCCTCAAGATAGAACCCGTCCATACGCAGCTTATTGTGGTCGATATGGCACAGCACAAAGTTCTGCAAGAAAAGACAAGAAAGAACCAAAACAAGAAACAGCGATATTAACTTGACCGTTCTTAAAACATACTTTTTCATACCTTTTATTATAAAACAAAGTAAATTAAACGTCAATACAAAAAGAATCTTAAGACAGTAAAATCGCTTATAAAAGACAATTTACTATATTTTTGTATATATTAGCCAAATTGAGAATAACATATTTTTTTATTATCCTAATTTACTTTCTTTATTTTAAATGTTAAAATATTATTAAGTGGAAATATACAATTTTTGTGCAAAGAAAGGATGATTATTATGAAAAGAGTGCTGTCGTTATTGTTGGCACTATCGCTTGTTTTCGGCGTTATCTACTCTACCGGCGCGTTTACAGTTACTGCTTCTGATGATGTTAAAGCAGAAGACAGTAATAACATTTATTCTGTTATCGCTTACGGCAACGGTAATGGCACATACCTCCACGGATCATACTATGAACCTTCCAATACTGCAAATGCTATGACAGAAATTGAGCCAGGTATTTGGGAAATCACAATGGATAATATTGACGCCTCAGATAATTATAATATTATGTTTGCTGTTAATTGGGTTGATGAAAACGGCAATCCAACAAACAATAGCTTCTTATTGGGTGTCGAGGCAAATC
>JBGULZ010000274.1:0-7032 GCA_045116595.1 Ruminococcus sp.
AGGCTCGAATGATAAACCGTTATAAGTAAAGCTGATCTCCATTTCGTTAAAGTTCTCGTTTGACAGCATTACCCCTTTCGGCATACCAGTTGTACCACCGGTATGGACAATAGCACAGCACTTGTTGGGCTTATACGGTACGGGAACAAAGGATTTCTTTTTGCCGTTAGAAATAAACTCTTTCCAAGTGATCGTATTGGCATCGCTGTCCAGCTTTTGTGCTTTGAACATCTTATATGCGGCTTTCTTGGCTAAGGACAAGGAATCAGCCGGGGAGATCACGATTATCTTTGATACGTTTGTACCTTTTGCCGCCTCGACCATTTTAGAATAAGCGACGTCAATACAAACCACATATTTTGAGTTTACCTCAATTAAGTATTCTCTGAGACCGTCGATACTTGTACGGGGATCGGTCATATTGGCGACAGCACCTAACTGATTTAAGGCATACAGGGAATAAATAGTTTCAGGAAGCGTTACGGTACAAAGAGTGACGATATCGTTATCCGTTACACCGATTCCTGCAAAAGCTTTAGCCGCAGACTCAATATGAGCGAATAATTCTTTATAGGTGATATTATTATCAAAGTAATTCAGCGCAACAGAATCAAGATAATCTTTATTGTTATCCCTGAGATATTCAAATATAGTCTTTTCGGGTGTTTTAATGTTGATGATTTCATCTGTGTAGTATCTCAACCACGGTTTGTCTATGGACGGATAGCCTGTTAGTGCTTTTTCTTTCATTGTTTACTCTCCTTGTGTTTTTAGATTTGTATATCATTTTGTTTATGATTATAGTATTTTAATGATCGTTATTCCTCATATCTGTAATTGATCCTTGAGTATTTTAGGTCTTGTCTTAGTTTTTCAACCGGGCGCATTTCCTCGCCGATTTTTGCGATTGTTTCGAGTTCGTCTTTTGGAAGCATTTCATCTTTCCTAACACACGACATTTCATAATCTACGTCGAAGAATTGATAACTCTCTACATTCTTTTTGATCCAATCGGTGTATTCCATTGGTTCGTAGTACTTTTTATATTCAGGGCTTGACTCGATCTCTTTTCGCAGATTCGCCATCGCATGATAGACTTCTTTGTCTTTTTCCGCTATGGAATCATCCTTTGATACATAGATTCTCTCGCCGAATTTGATCAAACAAATCTTTCCGCAGTAAACCATAATCGTCGGAATGATCGGACTTCCTGTTTCCTGTGCGATCTTAACATCGCCCCAATATCTGGGCAGAACAGGCAGGCTTTTTGTCAGGTTCCACGTGCTCTCTGGAAACACGACCATATTGTAACCGCTCTTGACGCCCTCGACGCATTGCTCAAAAGCGTTAGCGGTTGATTTTTTGGATTTTCTGTCAACATACACACAGCCGTTTAGTTTATTAGCAAGATTTACAACCGGATCGTTTATCATTGTATAATCAGCCATAATGAAAAAGTGTTTCTTGATTGATTGCGCCAAAGAGGGAAAATCATTTGAATTAGAGTGGTTTGCGGAAAAGATGACCGGCTTATTATCAACAGACCAATCCACGCTGTTCAGCTTGATCACCTTAACGGGAAAAGCGTGCGTAATCAACAGCAAAAGAGGATGGACAATGCCTTTTGCTCTAAAGTCTTTCAGCTGGTTCTTTAGATTGCCGTAATACTCAACCGCGTTTTTGTAGTATTCTCTTCTCTGTGTTTCACTCATACTGTCTATTTGAGACTTGCTGATTTTCTTGATCTTTTTCATGGCTGACTCCTAATGATTATTATCCGTCAAGCGTTAGCGCTTTTTTTCCAATTCTCTTTCATATATCTGATGAAATCATGCCGGATATCATCATCTCTTTCCGCCCACATCGGCGCAATCAAATGAACATTGTCGTGATTTACGTTAACAGCATCATACGTAGCGTGTACTTCAGGCGGCAAAGGATGGTTTTTATCACGATATACGGTTATCTCTTCATCCCACACATCTCTTGTCCACTTGGTTTTCAGATATTCGTCTTTCCGCTCTTTCATAAACAGTTCTCTTGCGTTAGTGGGCAACTCATCCCGACAAATCGGCGTTGCGTGCTGTTCGATCGCTTTATAAACCAAAGTCGCTAATTGATCGCGCAGCAACGTCATTCCTTCTTGTTTTTCATACACGGCTAAGTCAATCGGTTTCAAAGCTTTGACATAGATGTTCTTTTTTCCGTGTTCTCTGAAACAGCAAATCGGAACTACTTTTTTGCAGGTTTTCTTTGCAAGATTATATACACCGGGGAATAGCTTTAATACCAACAAATTTTCTGTATTGTTCCACCCGCCTTCGGGGAAAATCAAAACGCTGCTGCCGCTTGAAAGCACTCTTTCCATTTTCGGCATAGATTCTTTTCTGCTCTTTTCACTGTGCCTATCCACATAAACCAAACCATTCAGCCAGTTGGCGTATATTTTAGGATTACACTCCAACTGATTGGTTGATCCCATCAGCGTATAAACGCTCCGGTCGATAACGGATAACAGCGCTGTTATTTCATCCACAAAGGAATGCGTCGCTGCAAATATGTATGCCTCGCCTTTTTCAAGCTTCGGATATGATTCTACAATGATTTTTCCCGGAGTGGCGATGTTCAAGACAGCACGAAAAGGACGGTTGATAAGTCTTCTGAACCGCAAGCCAAAATCAGATGTGAAGTTTTTAATATCGGAGGTTTTGAACCGCTGTAAACCTATGTTGTAATAATGAAACATATCTTCTCCATATCAATCGACTATCTTAGCAGATGGATGGTGTTTTCTCCTTTGTTCCTTTAGAAGTTTATATTCTGTAAACGGCACTTAATACAGCCGTTGAAAATCGCTGTTTTCCCGTTCCATTACGAGTTGTCTTGCCTCAAGTATCATCTTTGTGTTCTCCGGCGTGATATGGCTGTCGGGTATTTGCGCTATCGCTCTGAACGCGTCCTCGGGGCGCACAATGCTCTTTGGACAGTAGTCAGCGTGCTTTTCGATGTTGGAATCATAGCGCGCTACGCCCTTCATTCGCTCTTTCAGGTGAGCATGCCATTTTTCATCCGCTGTGTTGAAACCCTGCATCTCAGCCTCTCTTGTCGATTGTCCGTAACGTTCCATCATCTTATACTGCCAAGAGGCAAGCACATTCCTCAGGTAGGTCAACGCCTCGTCCATCGGCATCTCATACAGCTTGATCGGATCATCAACAACAGTATGGATAATGTTTTTCTTATCAAGCACCTCGGCGTCGCGCACATAATGTACGATAGGCACTACCTCACATCTTGCGGCAAGAGAAATATCATACACGCCTTTCCAAAGATCAAGCACGATCCTCTCTGAGGTCTTGTTCCAGCCGCCTTCGGGATAGAGAAGCAGATCGGCTCCGTACTCCATTGCCTTGAGTGATTTTGCTAGAGAATGACTACGGCTGTTCTTGTTGTTACGGTTGACGACTACGCCTCCCACCAACGCGCTAGCAAATCCATCAAAAGTGTTATACTGCAACGGCAGACTTCCGACAATAGGATATGAGTGCCGTCTTGCAGCTAACACTGACGCTAGAACGTCATCGTGAAAGCCGTGATTGGGCACGAATATCACCGGCTTATCAGGCAGAACAATACCCTCGTCCATTTGATTGGATGCGGGATCGTCCAGCAGCCTGCGGTTCTCGAACACCTGCGTGCATTTCAGTACGGACGGACCGATCTTTTGCAGTACCTTATAAAATTTGCGACGGAAGATGATCTCTTTCTCCGATACCGCAATTTCGGGATCGTTGTCCAACCAGTGCAGATATCGCTTGTTGCACAGGTAAAACAGATTGGACATCCCGTCATATCCATCGCCGAATAAATCTGAGATATCGTTCAGGCAATCCTTATACTGCTCATATACTTTTTGATTGTATTTTTCTTTAGCTTTAGTAAACATAGCATTCTCTTAAAGTTGGTTAGTAAAAAAATACTGTCAGTGGTTAATTGTTTATAGCCTTTCCGCTTCTTTTTCAAGTGTTTGATAATCAACTTTGCCGTTGTTCATTCTTGGTAGCCTGAGCGATAATCAATGAAAGCAATCTCATCAGGACAGCTTTTTGCTATACTTAGATAATGTTAATATATACTTTTTGATTTATCTAATCGTATTGTTTTTTTGTAGTATTTCAACCACGGTTTGTCGATAGACGGATAGCCGGTCATTTTCTTTTCCTGCATGGTGTTTTCTCTCCTTATCATCTGATTTACAACATAATGCAGATTATGTTGTAGATAAGCGAGAGATATTACGAGCAACAGCATAATTTCAAAGCAAAATAGCGCAAAAAATACCAAGCCCTTAAAACTCAAATTTTTAAGAGCTTGATTTCTTATGCCAAAATTCAACAAAATAACTAATCGCCTGTTCTTTTTGAGCAAAAATATTGATTTAATTTTAATTTTACTGTATAATTATTATGTATGTCACAACATAATCTGCATTATGTAGTCAGACCACCAATCGCATATTTTCCATACGCTTTAAATGTTCGTAACCGGTGGAAATAATATATATACGAGTTGTGTTGATACTGCTGTGACCGAGGATATCGGCGAGCTTGGCGATGTCTTTTTCCAACTTATAAAACGTTCTTGCAAACAGATGACGCAGATTGTGCGGAAACACCTTGTCAGGATTGACGTGAGCCTGTTTGCACAAGGCTTTCATTTCTCTCCAGACGTTTGTGCGATTAACCGGATTGCCTGATTTCGTAATAAAAATAGTTCCTGCTTTGATGTGCCGTTCGGCGGCGTATCGGAGCAGTTTTTTCTTTAGCTTTTTCACAATGAAAATGACTCGGTTCTTGCCTTTGCAAGCTACTTCAACAGTACCGCTTTTCACTGCTTCAACCGTTATGAATTGTAACTCGCTGATTCGAATGCCTGTACCGCCGATCGTCTGCAATATCATATTCAAACGATGGTTGTGATTGCGTTCGGCAGTTTCGACCAAACGTAAATATTCCGCCCTGCTCAGCTCCTTGTTTTCGGGGCAGTAGATTTGTCGTTGAGTTTTAATTGCCTTTACTTTGCAATCAATCCAGCCCAAGTAATCAAATAAGCTGTTCACGGCGGCAAGCATCGAATTGATACTGCTCACAGTATACCCGTCGGCAATCAGCTTTTGCTTGTACTCGATGACAAGCTCCTTGCAAGCCGCCTTACTGTTCAAAAACGTCGCAAATGCCTTTACATCACGAGCGTATTTTTCTATTGTGTTTGCGCTCTTTTCTTCCAAATGAAGATAGTTGATAAAACCCGTTATAATTTCTTGAGTTAGTATTCTTCCTTTCATAGTCTTACCTCCGAGTATTTGTAATTCTATTCTACTCGAAAAGTACAGTGATTAGTTATCAACCAAATTGTAGGATTTTTTATCAAAAAATACGAATGTGCAAATTATAGCCCCGCTGTTAGATAACACATTAACTGTTATCCGACAACGGGGCTTTTTTGCTTTTATACGATTTTTACTACGTTTTGCTACGTTTTTACTGCGATCATACCAAAGTCCGTATTTTGGGACAATGTATTTGATAAAATTAGAGTAGCACGAGAAAAATTTTAAAACTTTTTTCAATTTTTGGAACAATTTAGAGGCAGAAACGTCTATATAATATAGAGGCACCTAACCTCGGAAAGGAGATGAATACAAATGCCAATCAAAATCAAGCGCAAAAACGGCGAGGTTACACGGTACAAAAACGCTGAATATATCCCACTGTTTTACTTTTTCCCAAAGTCTTTACTTGATCATTGCGGAACGCTGCCGTTTCAGATTTCACGCTATCCCTATGAGCTGTTCACGGATTGGAAGCAGATAGAGTTGATAGAGAGCGATCAATTTGCTCTTTTGATGTATGACGCTTTCCATTATCTTGTATGGGACTATATGGGATTGAATGTTGGTCGTGAAATATATTCGGGAGATCATCCGGCTTGGAAGTTTTCTCACGCACCGTCTTTCTGGATAAAGACAATGCTGGACGAGGGCGTGCTGCCGACGATTGAGAGCCTTGTGAATGATATTCAGCCCACAACTTTTTTCGGCTTTGTCAGCGACGAATATGTTGATGCCGTTTTGAAGGATATAGTTCCGAAAACAATGGAGCGTTTCGGAATGAACGAGATTCTCGCCGTTGTCAAGGAGCACCAGTGCTTTGAGGATTTCGATTATAGATATAGCCAACAGAAAAACGACTTTAAGAACAGCTATTATCATAAGAAAACTAAGCACCCGATGATTTCGCTCGAAGCGTTTCAGGAGGATTACAAGAAAAATCACGACGGCGCAGAGTGGGATATGGCAGACGACAGTATCGACTTGGAAGGCGACACAGCTGCTAAGGTTGATGTTGAACGGTTTATGGCAACGCTGTCCGAAAAGGACAGACAGATATTGGAGCTTCGTGTTGAAGGCTATACCTATCAGGAAATAGCAGAAAAGGTCGGCTATAAAACGCACAGCGCCGTTAAGAAACGCATTGACAAAATCGGAAGAAAATTCCAAGAACAAACAAACACAGACATCGGCTTCGAATAGCACCTACTGATTGTTTTCGGTAGGTGTTATTTTTATGCCAAAAATCACACAATTAATTATTTGAAAACTGCCCCCACTTTTCAGGGCAGTTTTATTATTTCAGGAGGTATTTTTATTATGAAAAGTTACAAAGACAAAATCATTATCGGTATCGACCACGGTTACGGCAACATCAAAACCGCTAACCATTGTTTCAAGACCGGTATAACCACCCACGAAAGTGAGCCGCTGTTTACAAAGGATATGCTTACCTACAACGGCAAGTATTATCTGATAGGCGAAGGTCACAAGGAATTTCTGCCCGAAAAGCAGAACGATGAAGATTACTATATCCTCACGCTTGCCGCTATCGCAACCGAGCTTGCGGACGAAGGGCTGACGGAAGCAGACGTGATTATCGCCGCAGGCTTGCCTTTAACTTGGACAAGCGGACAGAAAGC
>JBGULZ010000275.1:0-2748 GCA_045116595.1 Ruminococcus sp.
GTTAAGAAATTTAATGTTAAATCCTTTTTGTTATTGCTGCTATTTAATATTCTGGCTTTGTTGCCGTTGATATGCTTTGCTTTTCAACATTTCAGCATTGATAGTTATGCAATAGTAGACAATATTCATACTCATTTCGATGCATTAATTTCTTCATACAGATATTTTGGTGCTTTTCTTTTCTACTTATGGACTTCTTTCGGGCATAATCCAATTATCAACTCTTTACCCGATACCATTTTTTATATTATTTTAGTTGCGTTATCTAATACAGCTATGACAAAATTCATTTGCTCTAAACTTGGTGGTGCAAGCAAGTGCTCAACTTTAATAATTAACACATCTATCATTATCTCATTTTTTAATGTATGGTTTTGCAACTACTTAAATTTCTCTGAGTGTATCTTTTTCTCTGCCGTATCTATCTTTCTATGTTATTTATCATTGATGATTTTCTTCTCGAAAGAATTACCAAGAATTATTAGATTAACAATCAGCGGTTTTTTACTTATCTGTATAACCGCGGTAATACAACAGTTTTTAATCGTATTTATTGTATATTCCATTTTATTAACAAGCATAACAATTCATAATAGCGATTATAAAGCTAAGACGATAATCTGGAAATATATTTCTCTTTTGTTTTTTATTATTTCCTGTAGCGTTATCTACTTTTTGATTGGAGTTATAATCTTAAATGTATTCCATTTTACTCCTAATTCCCGAGTTGCTCTCGATTTCAATGTTATCCTAAACAACCTAAAATACTTTGCCTTTAATCAGCATAGCTACCTTAAAGGAAGAGGATTCTTTAACACGGAAATACTAACCGTATGCTATTTGGTAGTAATTGCGATTTGGATTATTTCCTTTGTTTATTATATAAAAAAGCATAAATTTAACGCTAAAGCTGTATTTTTGCTTATTAGTTATATTGCGGCATATGCGTCATCATTCGGTATGGGACTGATTTCGACCTCCCGCTCCCACCGTACTATGTTCGGCTTATTCTCCGTATTTGCATTGTTTTCAATAGGTTCGATCCTGTTGATGAACAATAAAATAACAAAGCGGATCCTTTGCGTTGTATTATTAGTAGTATATGGACTAAGCGTTTTTAAAACAGTTGAAATGTCAATCGATCAATACAAAGGCAACACTACTGAAAAAGTATATGCAAATCTGTATTTATCAGAGATAAATGCATACGAAAAGTCAACAGGAAACACTGTTAAAAACATTGAAATATGCACAGACAAACATTGCGATACAACAGAAGGTGAAAGCGCATTAACAGTGAGATACGCCTTTGAACCGTTAATGAAGTATATTTCAAATAGAGATTTTATTGTAAAAGACCTCACTGATAATCAAATCAAAAAGGAATTTGAAAACAAAGATTGGAATGAATACAATCCTAATGAACAAATGTTATTTAACGGCGATACACTTTACTTGTGTGTTTACTAACTTATTAATGTCGTTAGTAATTACATCATTTTGCTTGATCCGGCGGGCTTGCAATGCAAGCCCCTACATCTGTTGAGGTCAGCTTTTTCTCTCCGCATTCTTCAGCTTATTTCAACGTACAGCTTGCGGGCGGACACACGGGTCGGCCCCTACGTTTATATAAACTATTTTCCTAAAAGCCTTGACATTACAAAGTCTTGTGTATATAATATGTATAATAACAAAATAACCCCTGAAAAACTGTGACGGGAATAAGATATAAGCTTGCAAGCAAAGAGAGCCGGCGGGTGGTGTAAGACCGGCGTGAGGGCTTATATGGATAGCTCATCCCTGAGTTTTCCGCGTGAATCCTTTAGCGCGGAACGCGTGACTGCGTTACCGGTCAGGACTTTGTTGGAAGTCTGTGAGGGCTGTACGGCGACGTGCGGCTGAATTTGGGTGGTATCACGGAATTATTTCGTCCCTTAATCAACTATGTTGTTTTGGGGGCTTTTTTTGTTATATATGTATTATATATGGAGGCAATAAAAATGAAACCGTCTTATCAAAAGTACATTCCGTTCAAGCAAATCGACATCCCCGACAGGACTTGGCCGAACAAAGTTATCGACCACGCTCCGATCTGGTGCAGCGTTGATCTCCGCGACGGCAACCAGGCTCTTGTTGACCCGATGAATCTTGAGGAAAAGCTGGAGTTCTTCCACGCGCTCTGCGATATGGGCTTTAAGGAGATCGAGATCGGATTCCCGAGCGCGTCGGAGACCGAGTATGAGATCTGCCGCGAGCTGATCGAGAACGATCATATCCCCGACGACGTTACGATCCAGGTCCTTGTTCAGGCGCGCGAGCACCTTATCAAAAAGACCTTTGAGGCTATCAAGGGCGCTAAGAATGTTATCGTACACTTCTACAATTCGACCTCGACCTTGCAGAGAAAGGTCGTTTTCAAGACCGATATGCAGGGCGTTATCGACATCGCTGTTGACGGCGCCAAGCTCATCAAAAAGCTCACCGACGAATACGAGGGCGACACTAACATCCGCTTTGAGTATTCGCCCGAGAGCTTTAGCGGAACCGAGATGGACAACGCCGTTGAGATCTGCGACAGGGTCATCGAGGCGCTCGGCTCTACCAAAGAGAATCCCGTTATCCTCAACCTGCCCAACACTGTTGAAATGTGCACGCCCAACACCTTTGCGGATCAGATCGAGTATTTTATCCGTCATTTGAAACACCGCGATGCGGCTATCATCAGCGTTCATCCCCACAACGATCGCG
>JBGULZ010000276.1:0-5633 GCA_045116595.1 Ruminococcus sp.
ACGTCCTGATGCGCCCCTCTTTTTACAGATTGCCTTTTGCGAAAACAAATCGGAAATTGATGAAATTGACGATGAATATCACGGTTGGATCAGCAGTAGTTGGATACAAAAAGAGGTTGTTCACGTTGACGAACTTCCCTTTGTACTAAAAACAAACAGGCGCTATGCGTTCAGATATGTTGTCATTAAAGTCTTGGATGCGTCTCCTAATTACCGTGCCGTGATAGAGTGCATTTCGGCAAATACGGTAACGTCTGCCGATGACACGAAGCTTTTACCCTACAATGCAGACGGATTGGAAAAGAAAATAGACGAAGTTGCCGTCCGCACGCTCAGAAATTGCAAGCAGCTCGTTTTTGAGGACGGTCCAAAGCGTGACCGCAGGCTTTGGCTCGGCGATTTAAGATTGCAGGCTCTTGCAGATTATACAACGTACAGGGACTATTCCCTTGTAAAACGCTGTCTGTATCTGTTTGCAGGATGTGCTCTCGATAACGGACAAGTGGCTTCCAATATGTTCATCACGCCGCAGCCGGAATGCGATGATCAGGCTATGTTTGATTACTCGCTATTCTTCATCAATACGCTCAATGACTATTATGTCGAAACAAAAGATTTGGCGACCGTAAAAGATTTATTTGCAACGGCTTATCGGCAGTATGAACTTGCAAGCGCCTGTTTTGATAAAAACAATGTGATACGTGACAGTGATCGGTTGGGCTGGTGCTTTGTGGATTGGAACTTAAGTCTTAATAAGCAGGCTTCGGCGCAGGCAATTTACATTTATGCACTCAAAGCGCTCAAAAATTTGTGTGCTGCTGTGGGCAGGCCTCACGATGACATTTCGGAAGAAATACGCCGTAAGTCGGCTGCGGCGTTAAAGCATTTCTATGATAAAGATTGCGGCGTATTCGTTAGCGGTAAAGACAAACAGGTATCGCAGGCATCGCAGATTTGGATGATCCTCGCAGGTGTCGTATCAGGCGAGCAAGCGAAAAAGATTTTGTTGAGCAACGAGTTCGCTTCCGGCGAGAAAATCGTTACGCCGTATATGTACCATAGTCTTGTAGAGGCGTACATCTCTATCGGGGAAAAGGAAACGGCAAAAAAGATAATGCTTGATTATTGGGGTAAGATGATAGACTTCGGTGCAGACACATTCTTTGAGCTTTTTGATCCCGAAGATCCCGATGCTTCTCCTTACGGCGGCAAAGCAGTAAACAGCTATTGTCATGCTTGGAGCTGCACCCCCACATATTTTTTAAGAAGGCACTTCAAAAAAACTTTTTAATTATGACAATAGTTGTCAACAATAATGTGCTATAATAGTCTTATGGTTAAAGGCTATCGTATATTTTCAATAGAAGCGGCAGATATTTATAAGCACGAACAGGAATATGGCGTCGAAGTCGGGTACAAAATGCCCGAATATAAAAGCGACGCCTATTTTTGGTTGTTCAAAAACATATTGGATTATTCGTTAGATACTATCGAGCTTGAAAGCGCATACACCCGTATATGCCGTAAAAAGTTTGCTTTCGTGGACAAACATAATAATAACTACACCCTCGCTGTAATAAACGTAAAATTCAATTATACATATAAATCGGCAGACGGAAAGGACATAAACAGAAAGGCATTAAGGGAACACTTCTACAATAACGGCTTTAACTTAGACGGCGTTCACTATGTAAGGTATAAGCGCAGCGCGGGCAGCTCACGCGAAGGCAAATGCTTATTCATAGACGAGCGGCTATATAAGTATATGACCAAATGGAGCGAGTGCGGAATTAAACCAAATTCAGACCTTGCGTCGTGGGAATCTTATCGCGCTCTTTCGCTTTCCTCTATCAAGGGAATAATAGATATACCCTTAAACGGTATTCTCCTTGTGACTGACTACAAAAGCACCTTTACGGATAAAGTCGTATCGGTAGAAATGCAGGACGGCAAGCTAATGGCCGCAGAAAAAGAAACGCAGATAATCAACGATATATGGGACGGCGAAAGTTTACTTGACGAGAGTCTGTTTTCGGGCGAATATTCAGACAAGCATTTCCTACTTCTTCGTAATAAGTTCTTTAAGTCGTGCGCATTCCGCACAAAGTTGCAAGTGTGGATAAAAGATAAAAATATTACCCTTGCAGACCTGAAAGCTCGCGGCTTTGTTACGCTCGCAACTGATATAAGTCAGATCGTAATGGTAACGACACCCAACAGTCTGAAATACTTAAAGTTTGTCGGCGAGCTGAACGAAAAAAATATCCGCAAATGGTCGGACAATGTAAACAGCACCTTCGGCGTGGTTAAATGGGATAAGCCTACTCACTTTTTCCACGGCAAAATGGTACAAAGCAGTTATCAACTACTTAATACTCTCGGTATATCTCGGCAGCAGACAGAGGAATTATTACAGCCGAGTTTTGACTATATCACGCTTATCCGCCGCGACCTTGACTTTATGCGGTATCATTTTTCCGATGCTTATGTCAGGGAGAAAGACGGTGAAGAAAAACAAGTTGCAGACGGTCTTGCCGAGCGTGCCGACGTCATATTCCGCCTGTTATTCAATAGTCCGTTCTTTGACGCCACCGCATTATATGTGAATTTCAAAAATGATGTCGTTAGCGGCTTGAAAGAAAATTTGCGGCGCGGGCATATCCTTTTTAACGGCACAAATGCCACTCTTTTCGGGAACGGTCCCGAACTGTTAAAGTATATTGCCGGCGAGAAAATCGAAAGCACATTAAAGCAAGGTCAAATACGTTGTGAACGCTTTTCCCACGGAACTAAATTGCTTTGCGCCCGCTCGCCGCATATAACCATGGGAAATCTCTACCCCGTGGAAAATAATCTTGACGGAGATATTTGGGACTACTTTGACTTGGGTGAAAATATAGTCTGTGTAAACGCTATCGGGGAGAATATACAACAACGCCTGAATGGTTGCGATTATGACTCGGACGCTATGCTTGTAACGGACGACACGCTTTTAGTAGAAGCGGCAGAAAAATATAAAGATGTTTTCAAAGTCCCTGTATGTAGTATTGAGTCGGCAGGAACGGCAAGCTATACCCTTTTTGAGCTTGACCATAAGACAAGCGAAAATAAAATCGGAGAGATCGTCAACCTGTCGCAACGGCTTAACAGTATCATTTGGGACAAACTGAATAATGGCGCAAGTGCCGCAGATATACTTCCTATCTATGAAGATGCTTGTAAGCTCGCTGTACTTTCGGGGCTTGAAATAGACAAGGCAAAGAGAGCCTACGACAGCGTAAATACGGGCAAAGAATTGACCGTACTTCGCAAAAAATATAATCAGCCTAACCCCGTATTCTTCAAAGAAATTGACGAAAGCTATAATGACCGCACCAAGCAGTATGCCTTTTACGATACGGCGATGGATTATATTTATAGCCAAGTTAAAGCCTTTCACTTTCAAAAGGGAAAGCGTAAGACACGGGAATACGAACCTATATCGTGGTTACTCGCTAAAAAGACTACATCGGACAATGCGACTGACTATCGGCACAGGGACAAAATCATTGAAATTTGCGACGAATACAAAGCAAGAATAAATCGGTTGTATATGGCGCTTCGTTCGGCAGACGAACAAGAACGTGAAGTCATTTACGACAGGATAGCCGAAGAAAAGTCCGAGCGCGATGCAAAAGTTTCAAAGTGGATGACGAGTAATAATGTTCTCATATTTGTAATAAGGCATTATGAAAAGAACAGTCCGTCCGATTGGCGCATATACGCACCGCTTGTCAATACACCTATTTTTAAGGAATTGCTACTTGAAACAGTGCCGTTGGATTATTACATAGTAGAATCGCCAGACGGTCTGTTTCGAATGTACGGCAAAAATTATACAAAAACCTTGTAAAAAGTGAAAGGGCATGTTTTTGCATTGTCCTGTTATGCGGCATATTTGCCGGTAAACTGTGGCAAAACGAGTGTTTTTATACCTATATTTGTGGCAAATTGAATAAATAGCGGCGCTATAACAAAACCGAGTAATCGGCGTAATAGGACGCGCTTGAAGAAGTGTTAAATATGTGGCTCGACCAAGAACACTGGTCGGGCTTTTTCTATGCTCAAATGCGGCGGTCAAAAATATTATAAGGAGGTGAAAAATTAAAACAAGGCGTAGCCGCAAGCCTTAAAACTACGGCGAAATGACAATTTAATATTTGGGGTGAAAACTATGTCTGTCGGGTAAATAGCGAGGAACGTATTTGGATTGCCAAATACCGCCGCAAGCGTCGCCTCGTTAGGGGATACCCCTAATACCCCGTTTATCCGACGAACAAAAAAATGATGAGGAGGGAAAAATTATAGGCAGCAGAACAAGACCGTTCGCTTACATATTCAGAGCAAGCGAGCAAGAGAAAAACTTAATAGACAAGGCGATAGCGACGAGCGGACTTTCTATGACGGACTTTATGATACGGGCAATAACGGGCAAGCCTGTCGTGGTGGTAGAACACGCAAGCGAGATGTTAGCCGAGCTGAAACGGCAAGGCAATAATCTCAATCAGGCGTTAAAGTATTGTTACTACGGTGAAGCGGAACAGCGGCGCATTTTATCTTGCGCCGAAGAATTAAAGAAAACGTATAAAGCAATCGCTACCGCCGTCTGGGGTGGATGATGCCGCTGTTCAAATGCACCGCAGGCAAAGCAAGACCGAAGAACGCAATCACGTATATTACGAAGCCTGAAAAGGCGGCGTATGTGTCCGTCCGTAATTTATTCGAGGACGAGGACTATGCCAAGCAGTTTGAGGAAACGGCGGCTATGTACGGAAAAGGCTCGGACTACAAGGCGCGCAAGTATTATCACTTTAAGTTGTCGTGCGCGAGAAAAGATAATGTCAGTCCGGATAAGGCGCACCAATATGCCGAAGAACTTGCGGAAAAATTGTTCCGGGATTATGAGTGCGTAATCGCTACCCACACCGACACGCAGACCGTACACAGCCATATCATCGTAAATGCCGTTGATCCGCTCACGGGGAAGAAATTACAATTCAGTCCGAAGGATTACGTTGCTATGAAGGACGAGGCTAACCGTATAGGCAAGCAGTACGGATTTACCGAAACGGACTTCCGTAAACGCGGCAGGAACAGCAGAACTGCTACCGAGCAGAAGATAATGAAGAACGGCGGTATATCGTGGAAAGAGGAATTGCGGGAAGTAATACAAGAGGCAATCGGTAAATCTAAAACGCCGGACGAGTTTAAGAATTATCTCTATGAGTGCTATGGCGTAAAAATCACGCGGAACGGCAAGGACTATTCCTATCTGCATCCGCAAAAGCAAAAACCCATCCGAGGGGCAAAGCTCGGAACAAATTACACAAAATCGGAGGTATTAAGAAAACTTGGAGAACAAAATAACAGGACAAAGTCCTCTGCCCATATCGGACGAGGAAGTGGATCTGTCGGACAATCAAGCGGCGCAGGAGTTGGTGGAAGAAGTAAATCGGCTCACGGCGGAAGCGCGGGAAGCTTTATTGTTAAAGGCATTGACAGTATCGAACGAGAAATGCAACGGCTTAATTTTGAAGCTTCTTGCGCAAGTCGAGGAACTGACGCAGCAAGTGTCGAACGTGAAATGGAACAAC
>JBGULZ010000277.1:0-5558 GCA_045116595.1 Ruminococcus sp.
GGACCGGCATTGATGCCGAGCCGGGAATAAGAATGTTTTGCAGGATCGTCATTGTGGCGTATATAGCCGCAATCAGCGCGCCCTGAACGATATAGAGCGTTGGTTTTCTTTTCATGATTTGTTCCTCTGCGTTGCTTTTTGGATTTTGCGAACAGACCTGAACGTCTGATTCGCAGCTTACTTAATATATCACAAAAAAGTTTAAAATGCAATTGACGGGAGGGGAAAAATAAAGTACAATTATAATGTATAATTATGAGCTAAGATACAATCAAAGGTGATTATATGAACCTTGTTAAATTTATAAAACCTGTGGCAGCTTGTACAGCTGTCGTTGTTTTGGCTGCGGCGATTTCGGGCTGCGGATGGATTTTTCCAAAGACGCCCGAACCCACCCGCGCGCCGAGTACGGAAACCCAGTCGAAGGTCTCCTTGGATGACCGTAAGGAAGCGGATAACGGCTACGGATACAAAAGCCTCGATTCCGAGATAAAGAAAACGGCTTACAGCACTATCGGTGAATATATGAAAATGTCCGAAAGCGAGGAGTTTGTGCTTGAGGACATCACACTCAACGAGTTTGACGAAGCGCTCGTAGCGTATGAGGCGGATCATCCCGAGGAATTTTGGCTCGATCTCAATTCGCGTTACAGCTATGTCGAATACGGCAGCAGTATGGGCTTCGAGTTGAATTTTGAGTTTGAGGGTGATGAGCTGAACACGGCAAAAGAGACCTTCAACAATAAGCTCAACGAGATAACCGCCTCGGCGCCCGAAGAAGCGACCGACTACCAGATAGAGATATTTGTGAACGATTATATAATCGATAACTGCGACTACCAAAGCAACGCGCCTATGAAGCACAACGCTTACGGCGCGCTGGTAAAGGGAGCGGCGGTATGCGACGGTTACTCAAAGGCGTTCCAGATACTTTGCAACAAGCTGGGTGTTGAGTGTGTGGGAATAAACGGATACTGCCCCGAGTTCAACAAAGAAAACGGCGAGAGCTCGGACACGGGTCATATGTGGAACTGCGCAAAGATAGGCGGAGAATGGTACCATGTTGACGTAACATGGAATGACGGCGACGCGCATATCCAGAGGTATCTTTACCTGAACCTAACGACCGCGGCGATAGAAAAGAACCACACGATCAGCCCGTTTTACAACGGCGAGTCGGATTCGAAGGATATCTTCAACGTCTTTGTGCCCGAGTGTACGAGCGAGGAATACAATTATTTCAAGCGCGAATATGTTACGCTGTATAACCTTGACGAGAGCGACGAGCTTTTGGCGGCTTTTTTGCAGGTCGTCCGCAGCGGCGGCGAGTATTTTGATTTTCTGATCTCAGAGGATCTGGATTACGCCGAGACCACACAGGCGATCTCGGATTCTTACGGCTACCTGTGGATGGAAGCGGTCAACGAGTACAACAGCGGCGGCGCGCAGATTTCTACAGACACCAAGTTTTATACCTACGAAAACATCAACGCAGTGACTTTTCATTTAGAATATATACAGTAAGGAATGATAGTATGAAGTATGACGTAAGGCAGCTTAAGCTGATTTCCAACGATCAAACAGCCGAGGGTATTTTTGATATGCGCTTGGAGTATTTCCAAGACGACCTGCCGGTATCCTGCGGACAGTTTGCGCACGTTTACGTTCCGGGCAAATCTTTGCGCAGACCGATTTCCGTCTGCGATTGCGGGGACGGAGTGCTCAGGCTTGTTTATCAGGTCAAGGGCGAGGGTACAAGGATAATGTCGACTATGAAAGCCGGAGAGCTTGTCGATGTTCTTGTTCCGCTCGGCAACGGTTTTGATATCAAAAAAGGCAAAAAATATTGCCTTATCGGCGGAGGTATCGGTGTTCCGCCGATGCTCTACACCGCAAAACAGTGTGACGCTCCATTGGCTATAACCGGTTTCCGCGATGAATCGCTTGTGATCTTACAGGATGATTTCAAATCAGCAGGCGCCGAAACGGTTCTTGTTACGGACAACGGGACCGCCGGAAAAAAGGGCTTTGTCACAGATATCCTCAAAGAGAGGATCAACGATATCGACGAGGTATGCGCGTGCGGGCCGACGCCTATGCTGAAAGCGGTGGCGCAGGTATGCAAAGATAACAACATACCGTGCCAGATCTCACTTGAAGAGCGTATGGCGTGCGGGATCGGCGCGTGCCTTGTGTGCGCCGTAAAGGTTAGAAAAAACGGAGAGGAAATTATGCAGCACGTCTGCAAAAACGGACCCGTTTTCAACGCTGAGGAGGTGGTGTTCTAATGGCTGATCTGTCAGTAAAAGTAGCAGGCGTAAGCTTTAACAACCCGCTGATCGCCGCGTCCGGAACATTCGGCTTCGGCAGAGAGTACAACGAATTTTATCCGCTCGAAAAGCTCGGCGGAATCTCATGCAAGGGCATAACATTAAAACGCCGCGACGGAAATCCTCCGCCGCGTATCGCCGAGACCCCGTCCGGTATACTCAACGCCGTTGGACTTCAAAATCCCGGCGTGGACGCTTTTATAAATGACGACCTTCCGTGGCTGAAGCAGCAAAATACCGTAGTGATCGCTAACATCGCAGGCAATACGGTCGAAGAATACTGCCAAATGGCTGAGAAGTTAAGCGAAACAGACGTCGATATGATAGAGCTTAATATCTCCTGCCCGAATGTTAAATCGGGCGGAGTTCAGTTTGGCACAAGCTGCGAATCGGTCGGCAACATAACTTCCGAGGTTAGAAAGTATTGTAAAAAGCCGCTGATCGTCAAGCTCAGCCCCAACGTTACCGACATCGCGTCTATCGCGCAGTCGGCTGAGGCAAACGGCGCCGACGCTATCTCTATGATCAACACCCTTACGGGTATGAAAATAGATATCAACACACGCCGCCCGATAATCCGAAACAACACCGGCGGACTCAGCGGAGCCGCGGTTTTCCCTGTGGCGGTAAGGATGGTATGGCAGGTGTCCAACGCTGTTAATATCCCGATCATTGGGATGGGCGGCATCACAACGTGGGAGGATGCGGCAGAAATGCTCATCGCCGGAGCGACCGCGCTTCAAATCGGCACGGTTATGTTCTCCGATCCCTACGCGCCCATCAAAATCAACGAAGGACTTAACAAATTCCTCGATGACAACGGTATAAAGAGCGTGACTGAGCTCACAAAAACCGTTAAACCATGGTGATTTTTCACCGAACCCCAAGCAACGCAAAAACCCGTTCCCCCGCAAAGAAAGGCAAAGACTCATGGATTACAGATACGACATAATAAGCTACGATAATAAAATACCCGCGACATTAAAGATAGAAAACCTGAATTCAAATACACGCAAAACCGAGCTGCTCTGGCACCGTGAACCGGAGCTCGTGTATGTAACAAAGGGCTCGGCGGAATGTGTAGTTAACGGAGAGGAGCTAACGCTGGAAGAGGGCGGCTTTATCCTGCTGAACAGCGAAGACGTCCATCTTGTGCGCCCGGTCGGCGAATCAAGCTGCTCGCTGTTCTCTATGATATTCTCGCTCGAATACATAAAGATGTTCAGAAATTCCGTTGACGGAATATTGTTTGACCTCGAATCTGATAAAGATGTAAAGGAGAAGATAAACTCGCTTCT
The DNA here is from genome assembly GCA_045116595.1 of Ruminococcus sp. Lineage (GTDB taxonomy): Bacteria > Bacillota > Clostridia > Oscillospirales > Acutalibacteraceae > Ruminococcoides. Next base: position 3,629 of record JBGULZ010000277.1, read on the forward strand.
CGGAGATATCGCAAAATCATTTGAAAACAAAAGCAGTTATAATTCTCTGCTCCAGATCGCGTATGTTAACCATATTTATTATCTGATGCTTGAGCACTGCGTTTGTTACAAGCGCCTCCCCGTATCATCGGGCTTGCCGAAAAGAGATTTTTCTTACGCAAAAACCGCTATTTCTTATATAAATGAGAACTACACGCGCGAGATCACGCTCGATGAGATCTCGATGATCGTTAACCTTTCGCCGTCATACTTTTCAAAGTACTTTAAAAAAGTAACGCAAATCAGTTATTCAGAGTATTTGGCGAACCTAAGGCTCGAAAAAGCGATACAAGATATGCTCGAAAACAACACATCAGTTTCGGCGGCAGCTCTCAGAAACGGCTTCGCGAACGTAAAATCCTTTATAACCCAGTGCAAAAAGGTGTACAAATGCACCCCCGCGCAGTATAAAAAGAGGATCACAGAGAAGGAAAACACGAACTGAAAATCAAATATGATCACATAATACGGACGGTTCCGCGTACATTAAACGCCGGGCCGTCCGTGTTTTTTTAGTAATAAATACCACGGGAAATGCGTATGATATTACAAAAATGTAACCGCTTTGTAATAAATTAAGTTTTTTGAGATTTTTGCAAATTCACCAGAAAAACGCAGAAAAAATCTTCCATATCACGAGCAAAATAATTCTATAAAGAAATTATAGAGCGTTTTATTGTAAGAGTTGTACAAAAATACAACCTCGGATTTGGTTGACATCACCAAAGAGCGGCGTTATAATGTCGAACAATCGCAGCGGGTTATGAAGTTTGCGCTTCCAAAGCCGCTTGCGAAAAAGGTATTAAGGTATTTATGAAAAGATCATATTACAATCACGGTAATATCAAAAGGAGAAGTAATTATGACTGACAACAGTTCAAAATTCAATCCGATCAAATCAGCGGGTGCGATCATTCTCGCTGTATTATTGGCAGCGGGCTCTGTTCTTTCGGTTGCCGCGGCTGCAGCAACACCTTCGGTAAAGGCAGAAGCCGAAAACAACTCCGCTGAAGTCGAGGGATATAACGACCTCAGTAAAAGCGGCGAGGCTTTTCGTGAGTTTTCCGTTTACAACATAAGCGTCCGTCACGACGGCGTAGTTGAAAAAATCGTATTTAACGGCGGTACGGTTGCCGACGCTCTCAAGCAGGCGGGCGTTGCTATCAAAGAAAACCGGATTTCTGTTCCCGCGGCAAACACAGAGATCAAATCGGATACGGATATCTTGGTTTTAGACACAAAGAAGATCGCGATCACCGCGGACGGAAAAACCCGGGATGTTCTTGTTCCTTTCGGAAAGATAGGCGAGAGCCTTCTTCTCGCGGGAGTAAGACTTTCTCAGGAGGACATCCTCAGCGTTGAGCGTGACGCTATGGTAAAAGATATTGACAAGCTTTCTATCAAGCGCGTTACATATAAGAACATAAACGTTACCGAGGAGGTTCCTTTTGAAAGCAAAAAGGAAAATTCCGAGGAAGTAGAGCTCGGAGAAACAAAGCTTAAAACAGAGGGCGTTAACGGCGAAAAGCTCGTAACCAAAAAGGTCAAGTATATTGACGGAGTTAAAGACAGCGAAAAGGTCGTCTCGGAAAAAGTCACCAAGGCTCCTGTTGACGAGGTGACTCTTGTCGGCACAAAGGGCGCGGCTTCAGCGGGCGGAGCAGGGTCCTTCACCGACGAAAACGGCGTTAAGGTAAATTACAGCTATAAGCTCACCGGTTCGGGCACAGCCTATACCGCTCCCGCCGGAGCGCTCACCGCTTCCGGTCAGGAGGTTTACGAGGGCGGCGTCGCAGTCAATCCCGCGCTGATCCCCTACGGCTCAAAGCTCTATATCGAAACGACCGACGGCAGCTTTTCTTACGGTTACGCTACCGCGATCGATACAGGC
>JBGULZ010000278.1:0-7299 GCA_045116595.1 Ruminococcus sp.
AGGAACACCCCGCTCTCTCAGGCGGCGTTGGAGGTACTGGCGGTAGTCGCGTACAACCAGCCCGTTACCAAGGCGTTCGTTGAGCAGGTCAGAGGCGTTGACTGCAGCGGAGTTATCGGCAGCCTTACAACAAAGGGACTTGTTGAAGAAAAGGGAAGGCTTGAGCTCCCCGGCAGACCGCTGCTTTACGGCACGACCGAGCACTTTTTGCGCTGCTTTAACATATCAAGCCTTGAAGAGCTTCCGCCGCTCCCTGAGGACGGAGAGAAAAAGGAAGAAGAGGAAGCCGAAGAAGAAAGCGGCGAAGTTCAAATGTCGGTATTTGACGAAGAATAAACTCAGCTTTAGGAGGGATTATCCGTGGTCGGCTGGTACATTTTAATCGGAATAATCCTTTTTATCGTGCTGATCTTGATTATTCCCGTCGGCGTTGACGTCGGTTTTGAGGACGACCTTTGGGCAAAGCTGAGGATAGGCTTTTTGTCAATAACGTTATATCCGCCAAAACCCAAAAAACCCGAAAAAGAAAAGAAGAAAAAAAAGAAAGAAAAGAAAAAAGAAAAACCAAAGGAAGAGGAGCCCAAGGAAAAAAAGCCCAATATCATCAAAGAGAAGGGAATCGAATGGCTCGTTGAGTTTATCCGTCAGGCGGCTATCATCGCGGGCGGAGTGCTCAGGGATTTCTTTAGACATCTTAAAATAAAAAAACTGAACATCAGCATAACCTACGCGGGAAAGGACGCGGACGACACCGCGGTAAAATACGGCTACTTTTGTCTTTCGGTATATCCCGCGGTCAGTATTCTGACAAGCGTTTCAAAGTGCAAAAACTACGGCGTAGACATAGCCCCCGACTTCACGGTCGGTCACAAATCCTTTTTTTCGGCTGATATCTCGCTTAGGATAAGGATATTTTGGATATTCGCGCTTGTATTCAAACACGGCTTTAAGGCGATCAAGCTCCTTTGGAGTTTAAGGCGCGGCAAAAACTCAGATTTAGAAAAATATTTGTCCGAAAACGATCCGGACTACAATAAAGGAGATAATGACATGGAGCATCCTATCGGTAACTTAATGAACATCACAATGGATAAGATCAAGGAGATGGTTGACGTCAATACTATCGTCGGCACGCCGATCACGTCGGAGGACGGCACATTGATAATCCCCGTTTCCAAGGTCAGCTACGGCTTTGCTTCCGGCGGATCCGACCTCCCCACAAAAAAGGAGAACAAGGACTGCTTTGGCGGCGGTAGCGGCGCGGGCGTCACCATCCAGCCTGTTGCCTTCCTCACCGTTTATCAGGGCGACGTAAGGCTTATCTCGGTTGACGGAAATGTCGGCGCTATCGACCAGATCATCGGAATGGTTCCCGGCGTTGTTGACAAGGTCAAGGGAGTCATCACCAACCACAAGGCTAAGAAGGCTCAAAAGCAAGAGGATGATTTTTCAGAGATCACCATCGACGACGTCGACGTTTAATGCTGCCTTTCGTAGTATAATGTAATTAATATCGCGCCCCGGGCATAAATTGTATGGGGTGTGTTTATGAAAAAATCAATATGCGTTTTTCTCGGCTTTTTGTTGATATTCTGCGCGGGATTTTCCGCGTCGGCTGCGGATGACGTCCCTGAAACCTCCGCGGCGGCTTATGTGCTCTACTGTCCGCAAAACGGAAGCATAATTCTTTCAAAGAACAAAGACGAACGCAAAAAGCCTGCCAGTACCACTAAGCTGATGACGTCACTGCTCACGCTCGAACAGGCGGCAAAGGGTAATAAAAATGTCACGTTCACCGAAGAAATGACCGCCGAGGGCAGCTCTATGTACCTCGAGTACGGCGACACGCTGAAGCTTGATGACCTCGCGGCGGGTATGATGATGTGCTCGGGCAACGACGCCGCAAACGCAGCGGCGATATCGGTATCTGGCAGCTTTGAGAACTTTTCAAAGCTGATGAACAGCCGCGCCCGAAGTATCGGGATGAATAACACGCATTTTATTACCCCGAGCGGACTTGACGACGACGATCACTACAGCACGGCTTATGATATGGCTCTGCTTATGGCTGAGGTTTTGAAGAACAGGCAGATGTCGGAATTGATCTCTCAAAAAAGCGCGACGGTCAACTTCATAACCCCCGGCAAGCATATGACCTACAATAATCACAACAAGCTGCTGTCTTTGTACAAGGACTGCGTGGGCGGCAAAACCGGCTACACCACTGCTGCGGGCAGATGCCTTGTGACAGCCGCGAAGCGCGGTGAGCTTACGCTTATCTGCGTCACGCTCGACGACAAACGGGATTGGAGCGACCATACCGCGCTGTATGACTACGGATTTTCAAAGCTCTGCTGCTACAGGGATCCCGGTTTTTCGGCGGAAGTTCCCGTACTGGGCGGCGAGAGCGATACCGTGACGGCAGGCTCTAACGGAGTTGAGATTGTTTTGCCAAAGGATAAGCAGGGGAAAGTTACAAAAACCGTAAGGCTCGACAGCTTTTTGTTCGCGCCCGTAGAGGACGGCGCGGCTATCGGCGCGGTCGAGTACAGACTTGACGGAAAAATCCTCCGCAGGTCAAGCATTATCGCAAAAAGCGGTACGGAATATAAAAGCAGTCCGAAAGGGCTTCTTGAAATAATCAAGGAAATATTCAATGGATAAAAAAGAACCGGTAAGACTTCAAAAATTCATTTCCCAGTGCGGAGTCGCCTCGCGTAGAAAAGCGGAGGAGCTGATTTTGCAGGGGAAGGTAAAAATAAACGGCAAGACCGCTATCCTAGGCGACAAGGTCACCGACAAGGACAAGGTCTATGTCAACGGCAAGCGCATAGTTATCCCGCGCAAGAGCTTCCGCTACATAATGCTCAACAAGCCGCGCGGATACATAACCACGATGAACGATGAGCGCGGCAGAAAATGCGTTGCCCAGCTCGTTGAGAACGTGGGTGAGAGGGTGTACCCGGTCGGCAGGCTGGACAAGGACTCCGAGGGTATGCTTGTTTTTACTAACGACGGCGAGTTTGCGAACAAAATTATGCACCCGCGCAACAGCGTTTACAAAATTTACCGCGTGACCGTGCGCCCCGATATCACCGAGGATCAGCTTGTAAAGCTCGAGACAGGCGTTGAGCTCGACGGCAAAAAGACCGCGCCCGCCATTGTCCACGTAGTGCACAAGGAACCCGGCAGGGTAGTGCTCGAGATGATTCTCCACGAGGGCAAAAACCGTGAGATACGCAGGATGTGCGACGCGGTAGGGCTCGAGGTCGCAAGACTCAAAAGAACGCAGATCGGCGGAGTAAAAATGGGAATGCTCAAGCAGGGCGACTGGCGCGACCTGACCGAAAAAGAGCTTAAAAACCTGACCGCGAATCCGATAGTGAACGGCAGGAGCATTTAATATACGAAAAGGAGATTTGTTCTATGGCATTCAAAAGAGCTATGTGGCACAGCGGCTTGACATATCAGCAATCCTGCTATCATTGCAGGACGCTGGTTCGTTATACAGACTACGATTTGGATTTCCGCCCTTGGTATCCGGACGGATTTGTTTATTGTCCGCGTTGCAAAGGTCCTTTGCGCCACAACGAGCTGTATGCGATCAATCCCGACGGTACGCCGGTATATTCACAACCTACTCAGCAACAACCTATGCCTCAGCAGCCGCAGCGACCCGCACCGCAGCAACCGACTGCGGAAAATACGGGCGCCTGCCCAAATTGCGGCAAACCCTACGCCCGCGGTATCGATCACTTTTGCTCCAACTGCGGACGAAAGCTTGATGAATCAAATACATAATATTGCAGTTCACAACGGAGTGGCAGCCTTTTGGCTGCCCTTTTTTATATCGCGATGATCGGATCGCGTTGTCAGCGCAAAAAATCAGAAGATATTAATAAAAAAACGCCTTGTACTTTGTTTCGGTTTGAGGTATAATATAGAATAGATTAATATGAGAAGTTTGGCTTTGGGCAGAACAGACAAACACAAATCCGCTTTCTATCGCGTTATTTTGGCAATTTACGGTTTGTCGGTTTTGCAGGCTTTTTGGAGGAATCAAAATGAGTATTGAAAAAATCAATGCCGCAAGGGAGCAGATAGCTTCGACTTCCGCGTACAAAACCCTGACCGCTTTCTTTGACGAGGGCAGCTTTACCGAGATCGACGCCTTTGTAAAATCGGGCGACGGCTTTGCCGAGGTAACGGCAGGCTTCGGAACCGTTGAGGGCTTGCCGGTCTACGCTTTCGCTCAGAACAGCGACATAAGCGGCGGCGCGCTCAGTACCGCGCAGGGCAAAAAGCTCAAAAAGCTCTATTCGCTGGCGCTTAAAACAGGCGCTCCGGTGTTCGGCTTTTACAGCAGCGTGGGCGGCAGACTGACCGAGGGCAACGATTTGCTCGCGGGCTGCGGCGAGGTAATAAAGCTCGCTTCAAAGGCTTCGGGCGTAGTTCCGCAAGTCTCCGTAGTGCTGGGCGACTGCCTCGGCACGAACGCGCTCAACGCGGTCAGCGCCGATTTTGTGATAATGAGCGAGAACGCTCAGCTAAGTCTTGATGTGACCGGCAAAAACGCCGATACAAAATATAACTTTGAGCACGGCACAGCGGCGCTCGTCGCAAAGGACAGCGACGACGCGATCGCTCAGGCGAGGAACTTGGCGACATATCTTCCGTCAAACAACCTTGTCACGGCGGCGGAATCGGATCCCGACGATCCCGACGGGCTTGGCGGCAAGTGCATCGTCAGCAAGCTCGTTGACGGCGGCACAAAGCTCAGGCTCTTTGAGGGCTTCGGCGACAACGCCCGCGTAAGGCTCGCCCGTATCGGCGGTCAGGTGATCGGCGTTGTCCGCACAACCGGCGGCACTCTTGACTGCAAGGCGGCAAGAAAAGCCGCAAAGCTCGTGCGCTTCTGCGACGCGTTTTCGATCCCCGTACTTACCCTTGTTGACTGCGACGGCTTTGACTGCCTCAACTCGGCTTCAAAGCTCACAGCGGCATACGCCGAGGCGACCACGGTCAAGATCTCGGTAGTTGTCGGCAAGGCTATCGGCTCCGCGTATATCGCGTTAGCCGGAACCGGCGCTAATGCCGACGTCGTTTACGCGCTGCCGGACGCGGTGATCTCTCCGGTCAATACCGAGGCAGCGGCGTTTATTATGGCTCCCGACGTTATGAAAGTTACCGTTCCCGAGCAAAAGGCGGCGGCTGATAAGTTCGCCGAGGAAAACCTCTCCGCCTTCAACGCGGCGCAAAACGGTTATGTAGACGGAGTTTACGCCGAAGAGGAGCTGCGCGACGCTTTGATTTCCGCCCTCGATATGCTCGCGGGCAAGCGCGTTCCGACCGTAGCAAAAAAACACAGTACAATATGATCTAACATAAAGGGGTAATCAGTTATGAAAAATTTAAGAATCACAGTAAACGGCACAGCCTATGACGTACAGGTCGAGGAGCTCGGCGAATCCGCTGCTCCCGCGGCAGCCGCGCCTGCTCCCGCTCCCGCAAAGAAAGCGGCTCCCGCCGCAAAGCCCGCCGCTCCCTCAGGGGCAAAGGGCAGTGTTGAGATCAAGGCTCCTATGCCCGGCACGGTCGTAAGAGTAGAGGTATCATCCGGTCAGGCGGTAAAATCCGGCGACGACCTCGTGTTTATCGAGGCGATGAAGATGGAAACTCCCGTAAAGGCTCCGCAGGACGGAACCGTTGCTTCGGTAGAAGTCGCAAAGGGCGAGGCTGTTGATTCGGGCAAGGTGCTCGTAACGCTTAATTAAGGGGATATAATAATGGCAAAAAAAATCAAAATCACCGAGACTGCTCTGCGCGACGCGCACCAGTCGCTTATTGCTACAAGGATGACGACTGAGGATATGCTCCCCATCCTTGATAAGCTCGATAAAATCGGTTATTATTCGCTAGAATGCTGGGGCGGCGCTACCTACGACGCCTGCCTGCGCTTCCTCAATGAGGATCCGTGGGAAAGACTTCGCACAATCAAGGAGCACTGCCCGAACACCAAGCTGCAAATGCTTTTCCGCGGTCAGAATATGCTCGGCTACCGCCACTACGCGGACGACTGCGTTGAATATCTGGTTCAGCGTTCGATCTATAACGGCATAGATATAATCAGGATCTTTGACGCGCTCAACGATATCAAGAATCTAAAGACCGCGATCTCCGCCGCTAACAAAGAGGGCGGCCACGCTCAGGTCGCGATCAGCTACACAACGGGTCCCGTATTCACCGACGAATACTACGTTGAGTACGCCAAGAGGATCGCCGACGCCGGCGCGGATTCGATCTGCATCAAGGATATGGCGGCGCTGCTCACCCCGAGCAGGACAGAAAGCCTTGTAAAGGCTATCAAGACCGCCCTGCCCGAGATGCCTCTCCAGCTCCACACCCACTATACCTCGGGGCTCGCCTCGATGTGCCTGTTAAAGGCGGTAGAGGCAGGAGCCGACGCGATCGACACCGCGATCAGTCCGCTCGCGCTGGGAACCTCGCACGCCCCGACAGAGTCGATGGTTGCGGCGTTAGAGGGTACGGAATACGACACCGGACTGAGCATAAAAGAGCTCGCGGAGATTCGCGAGTACTTTATGACTCTCCGCGAAAAATATATAAGCAGCGGTCTGCTCGACCCCAAAATGCTCGCGACAGACGCCAAGGCGCTCATCTATCAGGTGCCGGGCGGAATGCTCTCCAACCTGCTCTCGCAGTTAAAGCAGGCGGGCAAGGAGGATAAGCTCCACGAGGTGCTCGAGGAAGTTCCGCGCGTGCGCGAGGATTCGGGATATCCGCCGCTCGTAACGCCGACCTCACAGATCGTCGGCACCCAGGCGGTGTTCAACGTTATCACGGGCGAGCGCTACAGTATGTGCACCAATGAATTCAAGGGAATGGTCGCGGGCGAGTACGGCACTACCCCGATGCCTATCGATCCCGAATTTCAAAAGAAGATCTGCGGCGATATGGAGATCATCCACGGCAGACCCGCCGACAGGCTCGAGCCCGAGCTCGACAAGCTGCGCGGTGAAATCTCCGAGTGGATGGAGCAGGAGGAGGACGTTTTGTCCTACGCTCAGTTCCCCAAGGTCGCGCTCGATTTCTTTGAAAAAAGGCGCAACGCCAAGGTTGGCATAAACGGCGCCAAGCTCGATAAAGAAAACAAGATCCACCCGATGTGATAATAAAAACTTATCTTTTTTAAAGCCTCCCCTGACGTGCGACAGCACTTTAGGAAATTCCCCTGATAGGGGAAATGTCGCGAAGCGACAAAAGGGTTGCCGTTTTCGC
>JBGULZ010000279.1:0-7487 GCA_045116595.1 Ruminococcus sp.
GTGAACTGACATACTATTGCTGATACAACTAAATAAACCGCTTTCTATATATAGGAAAACTCAGCCGTATTTACCCCGGGGGACTAACAGTCCTTCGGGGTGTTTTTTTGCTTTAAAAAAGCCTTTTTAAAAAAATTTGAAAAAACTTTAAAAACCGTAAAATTCTGTCAAGGTTTTGTAATAGTCGGTCTGGTATACTTTAGTCACAGTCAAGGAGAGATACGCTCCCTGAGATAAATAAAAAGGAGAATCAAGCAATGAAAAACACAAACACAACTACAAACAAAAACAACACATTTAATTCAATTAACAAAGGAGAGATTACAATGACAACCAAAAAGACAACCAAGACAAAAACAAGAATCATCGCTGCGGTCCTCGCAGTTATTTCAACAGTTTCGCTGACAGCTTTCGCGGCAACCTCAGTTTCCGCGGCTGAAACAGGAAAAACCGCAGCAACCGCGCAGCTCAGCGATGAAGAGCAGAAAAAGAAGGATTTTGAGGAGCTTAAAAAAGCCAAGGACGGTAAAGAGGCTATGGCGATTTACCAGAAAATCTACGACAGAATGGAACGCAAGATGAACGAGCCCAAGCCGGATCCCATCGACCACAAGGGCAAGACCACCGTTAAGACCGATGGCGGAGAAAAGGATTATGACACCTTCGACGAGGCGTTTGAACAGGCGGTCAAGGCAAAAAACGCTTTCATCAAGCTTCACTCGGAACAAAACAAACTGACAGGTAAGACAGTTCCCGCAGGCTGCGACATCGGCATCGACATCAACGGCTTTTCAATGTATTCAAAAGGCGACACCTTCACCGTAGACAACGGCGGCGTGCTCCACGTAAGCAACGGCTTTTTCTCAGGCGGCTGCTCGGCAGTAAAAGCAAACGGTACCGTCTACCTCAACAAGCTTACAATAAGAGACGCAACCGACTCGGCTGTTAAAGTAGCTCAGGGAGTAAAGGCTATCATCACCAACTGCTTATTTGAAGAAAACAAAGGAGAACGCGGCGGCGCAATCTATATGCCCGGCCAGGTTTACGGCTCAGATATCAGGAACAATAAATTCATCGACAACCGCTCAACCAAGGAGGGCGGCGCTGTATACACAAGCACACCCATCACAGGTTGCCTGTTTAAGTACAACCAGTCCGACAGCAACGGCGGAGCGGTTTACTACGGACACAGCGTTCAGGCTATCAAAAACTGCACCTTCCAGGGCAACTCTGCCGTGGGTCGCGGCGGCGCTCTGTATCTGTCCGCGTCAAACGAAATCATCGGCAACATCTTTAACGACAACCATTCCGACATTAGCGGCGGCGCGATTTATGTACCCGAGGATACCGACCAGAAAATCACTTATTCAAACTTCTATCGTAATACCGCAAACGGCAGCGGCGGCGGAATCTATGTAGGCGAGCACAGCAAGCTTGAAGCAATCGCACTTACCCTTACCGCCAACGAGGCAAACTACAGAGGCGGCGCAATCTACCTCGGCGCACTGACAAAATCAGACCACTATTTTGACGCTATGAAAATCACCGACAACAAAGCGTCTATAGGCGGTGGCGTTTACTGCGACGCGGGCTTTGCCAGAGCAGCGGACGTATATCTCAACCGTGATATTATTGTTAAGGACAACACAAACGGCAACTTCTACCTTGTAAAGGATTACGGAAAAAAGGCTGTTCTCTATACAACAAGGAATTTCTTTAACGACCAGTCCTGCGTTTACGTAAACTCCTCCGAGAGCGGCGAGCGCGCGGTTGTAAGCCTTGAAGAAAAGTTCCACGAGAACGCTTTCCACGGCGACAACGGCAGACGCCTTGAGAGAGGAACACTCCACAACTACACCCTCTACATTCAGTAATTAAAGAAAGCTTTACCAAAACAAAGCAATACAAAACCGGACAACCTTTCAGGTTGCCCGGTCTTTTTAATAATCGTATTCGGTTTTTCCGTCGTCCATATCGTCGAGCATTTTGTCGATGTCGGACATATACTTGTCATAATCAAAGTCGTCATCGTCAATATTGGAGCGTGATGTGCTTCTGACCTCATCATTCGATGCTCTCTGAACATTTTCCGCACGGCGGGTACGGGCGTTTTCGTTCGCTATTCTCTGCTTTTCACGCTCGTCACGGCGCTTAGCCTGCAACAGCAATTCCTCTGCCGCCTGTTTTTCCTTTTTCTCCTGTTTTCTGCGGGCGTCTCCAAACGCCAAGTCGCCTAAAAACAGTCCGAATATACCCGAAATCAGGTAAACGACCAACAGGATGATGTTTGTCGGATTGCCAAAGCCTCCGGCGTAGATCATCATTGTGAACAGGAACGCGATCGGCGCGATAAGGGTAAATAAAAAGTCAAGCCCGTGTTTTGCGCAGTAGACAGCCGAGCATACGACCTGTGTCATAAGCAAAATAAAGTAGTAGCAGATCGGTGAGAATTTTTGCATTGGCTCGCTGATGAAGATCAGCGGAACAAGCAAGTATATCGCAAAAATAACGATTGCATACGGCAAATATTTTTTTATCATTCCAACCATAATATACTCCTAAAATTACAATAATATCGATTTCTACCTGTTTATTATACTATATATTTTAAAAAAATCAAGAAAAGAAAATCACTGTTGACAATAGTCCGCAAAAGGGATAAAATATATAGGTAAGCGCTGAGTTTTTTCAGCGATTTTTGGACAAAAAGGGGTGAAACATTAATGGACGCAGACGGAAGTTTAGGCGTTGTTCCCGGGCGAAGTAGCAGTGAACGTCAGTATTGCGTTCATTGTTGTTGACAAAGCTTAACTTAAAACCTTGCAATTACATTTGAAAATTGCGTGGTTTTGGGTTAACGGAGCACGCCCCAAAAGAACACGTCTCTTTTTCCACGATGCACAAAATGCAAAAGGAGGAGAGATGATGATTCAGGTTAACGTAACTCTTACGGAAACCATCAAGAAATTGCTCGAAGAAAAAAAGTACAACACTCTTCGAGACATTCTTGTAACAATGATGCCGTATGATATTGCGGCGGTGTTTGAAGAGCTTCAGGACGAAAAAATGGCGATCCTCTTCAGAATTTTACCAAAAGAGCTCGCGGCGGATACGTTCGTAGAAATGGACGAGGACACCCAGGAATTTTTGATCCACGGGTTCAGCGACAGCGAGCTTAAAGAAGTAGTTGACGAGCTGTTCGTCGATGACGCGGTCGATATTATCGAAGAAATGCCCGCAAACGTGGTAAAGCGTATTTTGCGCCAGGCGGATAAAGAAACAAGGCGCGAGATCAACGAGCTTTTAAAATACCCCGAGGACAGCGCGGGCTCGATCATGACGACCGAGTTCATCGTGCTGCGCCCCGATATGACCGCCGAAATGGCGATCAAGCGCATCAGGCGTACAGGCGTTGACAAAGAGACTATCTACACTTGTTATGTCACTGACCAAAACAACAGACTAATAGGGATCACGACAGTCAAAGATTTGCTGCTCGCCGAGGACGACGACATTGTAAAGGATCTGATGAGCGAAAACGTCATTTCCGTTTACACCCTCGACGACCAGGAGCACGTTGCCCAACTGTTTACAAACTACGATTTTCTCGCGCTGCCCGTTGTCGATAAGGAGCAGAGGCTTGTCGGTATCGTCACCATCGACGACGCTATCGACGTAATCCGCGAGGAGGCTACCGAGGACTTTGAGAAAATGGCGGCGGTATTGCCCTCCGACAAACCGTATATGAAAACGAGCGTTTGGGGCATTTACAAAAAGCGCGTGCCGTGGCTGCTTATCCTTATGCTTTCGGCGACCTTTACGAGTACGATTATTTCGAGCTTTGACGGAATGCTCGCAAGCGTTATCATTCTGTCGAGCTTTATCCCGATGATCACGGGCTCCGGCGGTAACGCGGGCTCGCAGGCGTCGGTATCGGTCATCCGCGCGCTCTCGCTCGGAGAGATCGAGTTCAAGAGTATGTTTTTGGTGCTCTGGAAGGAGCTCAGGGTAGCGTTTTTCTGCGGACTTACGCTTGCCGCGGCAAACTTTATAAAGCTGCTTTTGTTTGATGTGCGCGGACACGAAAACGCGTTTTTCATAGCGCTTGTGGTGTCATTAACGCTTGTCGGCACAATAATTATGGCAAAGCTTGTCGGCGCGAGTCTTCCGCTTTTGTCAAGCAAAGTAGGACTTGACCCGGCGGTAATGGCAAACCCGCTCATCACCACCATCTGCGACTCGCTCTCACTGCTGATCTACTTCGGCGTAGCAAGCGCGGTATTACAATTATAGCAAGACTTTCGGAGTCGGTTCAATTTGAACCGGCTATTTTTAATTTAAAGCCTCCCCCCACACTTGTTTCGTGTCATTTACCTTAAAAAGGGAATCACCTTTTGGGCTTTGCCCATTTCCCCTGATAGAGGAATTTCCCCACCACTGTAATTTTGTTTTGGGGCAGATGTGGCAGCTAAAAAATCAGATTCTTTAAAGAGCTAAAATTTGTAAGGGCTGTTTTTATCTGCCACATCTGCCACACACTGTTTGACGCTGTGCAGCGAGGGTCATTATAGCTCTGCGGGAGCAATCCACGTTCCTACAATAGAGCGGTTGTAATCCTGAGGCGCGCTGAAGGATCTCATAGTGTTTCCACTGACTTTGGTTAAAGAGGTATGAGATTCTTGCGTCTTGCCTCAGAATGACAGCGTTAAGATAAGAATTCAAGAAAAAAGCGTAAACAATAACCGCTGAGGATTTTTTCCTCAGCGGCTTTTTTGTTGTTTGTACGTTCAGTTTTATTATTTTAGCCCTTCTTCGGCTGTGCGCTCTGCCGGCAGCGTGAGATACCAGCCTTTTGCGCCCTGTGCCGGACAAAATCATTCTTGCCGACCACCTTACGGCGTAAAAAATAAAAACAAACACACATAAATTGATTAGTAAATTGAACATAATACCTTCCTCCCTTATACTTCTATTATAAAGGAAGAGGTGTCCAATAAAACGCCCTATGCTTCTTGTTTCGTTAATATTTTATGTGCAAATAAAAGATCGCGAAGTAAAACGCTATCGCTCCTACAAAGATAAGGTGAACGTACTTTTTCTCCCAAAGCAGGCCGATAAACTCGCGCAAAAACGCGTTGGGGTAGAAGTAATACTTCGTCCTTGCCGAGAGTCCGCTGACCTTGAATTTGAGCTTTTGGGCTATCGTATAACCGCGGAAGATATGGTAGTTAGTGGTCGAAAAGGCGACGTTTACCTTGTCGATATCGCCGCAGTCCTCCTCGATTATCTTCTTTGAAAACGCGAGGTTTTGATATGTGTTTACGGATTTGTCCTCTTTGATTATTTTGTTTTCGGGCACGCCGTTATCAACAAGGTAGCGCTTCATACATTCCGCTTCGCTTATTATCTCGTCGCTGCCCTGTCCGCCCGACGGAACGAACTTTGCGCGGTGTTTATGCTTTTCGTACTGCTCGTTGTCAAACGATATAGCCCTGTCTATCCTCGCTTGCAGCAACGGAGTAGGCGAGCCGTCGGGGCGGATCGAGCAGCCGAGGATAATAATGTAATCCATTGGGTCGTTGACCTTGAACCGCTTTGATAAAAACGCGCAGAAAGCCGAGGCTATCAGCATACATTCAAAGTAGCAGAAAATATAGCTGAACGCCGTGTTCAAAACCGTTGTAAGGTAATGCTGCAAATTGTTTTCGGTGTTGGAGGATCTTCCGAGAATATACATTATCACGATCCCTGCGATGATCGCCAAGCCCAGCAGTACGCCGAGCAGATTGCGCGGGGAAAAACCCTCACGCCTTACAAGAACGATATTGCTCAAGCTCAGCAGGAACGCGAAGATCAGCAGCGGAGCTATGGTGATTATGATAAAGATCTTACCGCTGTCAAAGAGCACCTCTACAAAGTTTTTCAAGCTTATAAAGCTCAGGTAATCGCGGTCGAAAACCAAAACAAAAATCGAGGACAAAAATACGCTGAGCGTCAAAAAGATTATAAGACCGCAGAGCGTTATCATCGAATACGAAAAATCGCCGTTTTTGACCCTTTCTTTCAGCGCAATGATCAGAGTTACGATCAATAAAACCGAGATGGCGGATACCAACAGCCAAAGCATCCACAGCCCGTTAAAGCTGTCGTTAGTCTCATCGTATATGAAACCGGACGGCAGGACGTTAAGCTTGATCTCTTTTTCCTGTTGGTTAATAAAGCTGTTTTGTGTTTCTTTGATTATATTATACTCATCACCGGCGGCGCTCAGATCCTCTTGGTAATGCAAGGTGAGAGTGACCTTGCCGCTGTTTATGCTGTGCAAATCAATAAAGACGCTGTTGGCGCCGTCGCTGAATCTTTGAGGCTCGTTGATTTTTACGACCTCAACTATCCCGTCGTCAGACATTTTTATATCAATAGACGAGCTGTCGACCCTTCCCAAGCTGACTATCGGAACGCTGTACGTGCTTCCGACTATGATCAAATATACCGCGTAAGCCGCGATCAGCGTCAGCGACACAGTGAAAAAAACAATATAACGCGGTTTTAGTTTTTTCTTTTTATTGTCCAAAACAAACCCTCCTGCCATATGATATATAAATTATAACATATGGCAGGAAATAAGCAAGCCAAAAATCAAAAATGTTCATACCGCGATCCGTTTTTCGGGCGTCAGCGCAATAGGGCGATCTCGGCAAAATTTAATGATTACTGTTTTGTGCTTCGTATTTATGCTTTGTGGCAAGTCCGCCGCGGATATGACGTTCGCTTTTGTTTTGATCTAAAATACGGCGGACGCTGCGGTAAATCGACGGGTTGACCGATTTTAGGCGGTAGGTCACGTCCTTGTGCACGGTGCTCTTGCTAACCCCGAATTTTTTAGCGGTGTCTCTGACGGTCGCCTTGCTCTCTATTATGTAGCGTCCGAGCATTACCGCGCGGTCGTTTAGTGAAAGGTTCACATGATCCCTCCGAAATAGTGATTGCTTACTCAAAATATATGCAGCCGAGCCAGAAAATAAACCTGCTTATTGAAAGTGCGGCTTTTTTATGATATAATGTTATTTAACTAAACAAACGAAAGCGGTATGCATTATGAAAATCAGAGAGCTTTTTGAAAATAACGATAAAACTATTCTTTCATTTGAGGTGTTCCCGCCGAAAAAGACTTCGCCGATAGAGTCGGTGTACGGCAAGCTGGAGGAGATCTGCGATTTAAAGCCCGATTTTGTCAGCGTAACCTACGGCGCGGGCGGTACGGGCGGTCACAGCCGTACCTGCGAGATCGCCTCAAAAATAAAAAATGACCTCGGCGTTGAGTCGATGGCGCACCTCACCTGCGTCAACAGCACAAGGGCGATGATCGATGAAACACTGATGGACTTTAAGGAGCATAACATCGAAAATATCCTCGCTCTGCGCGGAGATTATGTTGACGGCGTTGAGCCCCAAAAGGATTTTAAATACGCGAGCGAGCTATGCGA
>JBGULZ010000280.1:0-5679 GCA_045116595.1 Ruminococcus sp.
TTCACGGCCGCAGAGCTCTTCTGTATAGCGGTGAGAAGCGCTCTGCTGTTCGCCGCTGAAGTTCAGGTCGATATCAGGCACCTTGTCGCCCTTGAAGCCGAGGAAGGTCTCGAACGGTATCTCGTGGCCGTCCTGATCCATAAGCGTGCCGCATTCGGGGCACTCCTTGGGCGGCATATCAAAGCCCGAGCCGTAGCTTCCGTCGGTGATGAACTCGCTGTGCTTGCATTTTTTGCAGACGTAGTGCGGACAGAGCGGATTTACCTCGGAAATACCCGACATAGTCGCGACGAATGATGATCCTACCGAACCACGCGAGCCTACGAGGTAACCGTGAGCCTCGCTGTCGGCAACGAGCTTTTGTGCTGTCATATAGAGCACCGAGAAGCCGTAGGTCGTTATAGAGTTGAGCTCCTTGTCGAGCCTTGCCTTTACTATCTCGGGAAGCGGGTCGCCGTATCTCTCCTTGGCGCGCTTCCAAGTAATATCTATCAGCTGCTCCTGCGCGCCCTCGATGTTCGGCGGGAAGGTTCCCTTTGGTATCGGGCGGATGCTCTCGCACATATCGGCGATCTTGTTGGGGTTGGTGACAACGACCTCATACGCCTTCTCCTCCCCTAACCAATCAAATTCCTTGAGCATTTCGGCTGTGGTCCTGAAGAACAGCGGCGGCTGCTTGTCCGCGTCGCTGTACTTTTGAGAAGCCTGCAAAATCATTCTGTAATCGGCGTCGTGCGGATCCATAAAGTGAACGTCGCAGGTAGCGCATACGGGCTTGTTGAGCTCTTTGCCGAGCTTGATTATCTTTTTGTCGATCTCTCTGAGCTCGTCGATGTTGTTGAAGGTCCCGTTTCTGAGCATAAAAGCGTTATTGCCCGAGGGCTGGATCTCAAGGTAATCATAGAACGAGGCTATGCGCTTGATCTCTCCCCACGGCGCGTTTTTGAGGATGCTTTTATAAAGCTGACCCTCGCAGCACGCGGAACCGATTATCAGCCCCTCCCTGTGCTTTACAAGCAAACTCTTGGGGATCCTGGGCTTTTTATAGAAGGTTTCAAGGTGGGCGTAAGAAATCAGCTTGTACAGATTTTTTAAGCCGACCTTGTTTTTAGCGATAATTATTTGGTGATAGGACGGGAGCTTTTTAATGTCTCCGCCCGCGATTTTTGTATTTATATCCTTTGCGTCAAAAATCTGATAGTCGTCCTTAAGGCGCTGACAGAGATTGAGGAATATCCTCGATAAGATCTCGGCGTCGTCGCACGCTCTGTGGTGGTTGAACTTGCCGAGCTTTAGGTACTCGGCTACCGTATCGAGCTTGACGTTCTTGATATCGGGCAGGATCGCCCTTGATATCGCGACGGTGTCGATAGAGGTAAAGTCATAATCGACGCCCATATTCTCACACGCCTTGCGGATGAACGAGGTATCGAACGGCGCGTTGTGAGCTACCAGAACGCTGCCCTTTGCGAATTCGAGGAAAGCGGAGACCGCTTCGCTCTGCGACGGCGCGTCCTTTACCATATCGTCCGTGATACCGGTAAGAGATACTATCTTTCCGGGAATGGGTTTTTCGGGGTTTGCGAAGGTCGAGAACGTATCGACTACCTCGCCATTTACAAGCTTTACCGCGCCGATCTCGGTGATTTTTTCACTGAGCGGCGACAGACCCGTTGTCTCGATATCAAAGCAGACAAAGGTTCCGTCAAGCGGCATTTCATCATTGCCCGAAACGGACTCTACAAGGTCGTCCACAAAATACGCCTCGGTGCCGTAAAGTATCTTTATCTTTTCGCCGTCTTTGTTGATTTTATCGGCGGCTTTCAGCGCGTCGGGGAACGCCTGGGCTACGCCGTGGTCGGTAATAGCGATCGCCTTGTGACCCCAGCTGTACGCTCTGTTTACGAGCTCGCCCGCCGAGGTGATAGCGTCCATCTGCGACATATTTGTATGCAGGTGGAGCTCAACGCGTTTTTCCTCCGCCTTATCGACTACCTTGACCTTTTGGGCAGTGCCGATACCGCGCGCGTTAACAACGAGCTCGCCCGCGTATTTATCGTACTCAACATCGCCCATAACGGCGATGGTATTGCCCTTTTTAAGGTTATCAAGCATAGCGGACTCGCGGATAGAATTGAACACCTTAACGGTGGTTGAACCGGTGTAGTCGGTGATATCAATTGAGAAAATGTTTTTGTCGCCCGAGCGTGTAACGCGCTTTTCAATGTCGAAAACGTCGCCCCAGATAAGCACCTTGCCACTGTCGTCGGCAATCGAGCTTATCGGCACGAACTTACCGCGCAGGCTTCTGCCGTATAGCGGTCTCACCGAGGACTCGATAAGCTGAGGAGTCGCGAATTTTCCCTCGCGCACCTCGATCTCAACAGTCGCGTTATCGCGCTGCTTTTGCTTGACGTCGCCGGTTACTTCGCTGTCAGCGCTGTAGAAATCCGCTGAGTTAAGGTATTGCTCGCGCATGACCTTTTTCTCGGCGTTCTCCATTACCTGACGGTATTCCTCGCTGTCTTCGGTGACTTCAAAAACACCGGTGTACTTGATGTTTACGTTTATCGAAAACTGCTCGCTGATAACCCTCGCGAGCGCCTTGTCGAACTCCTTTGCGTCGAGCAGAGCCTTGCCGCCGTTGTTCAGGCGGATTGTGAGGTCGTTGCCCTCGTATGTGACCTCCGCGTTGTTGAGCGTGCCGTTGATGCTGGGCATCTCGCGCTTTACGGTCGAATACAGGCTCTGAAAATGATCCGCCGAGAAAAGCCCGGGCTCATAGCACGGCTTTATTATTACCGATGAATTGAGCGCCTTTGAAAAGGTTTTTTCACTTTTTATGAGCAGATCGCAATCAATATATATATTAAAATGTACTTTTAATGAGATCAGTCTGACCTCGTTGTTTATCTTGACATCAATAACTTCACCCTCTAAGACCGCGGAGTTTACCTTTGAGCAGTCTAAAAAGGGCGCGAACAGACTTCCTAATGTTTTCATATACTCCCTTATATTACAGCTTATCGACTTCTTCGATCAGCGCGTCAACAAGCTTATCTTCATCTACCTTATACAATACTTCGCCTTTTTTGAAAATTATACCGCAGCCGTCGCCGCCCGCAAGCCCGATATCAGCTTCCTTGGCTTCTCCGGGGCCGTTGACAACACAGCCCATGACCGCGACCTTGATGTTTTTGTCGCAGCCGCGCAAACGCTCCTCTACCTCGTTCGCGATCTTAACAAGGTCTATCCTTGTTCTTCCGCAGGTCGGGCAGGAAACGAACTGTACGCCGTCCTTTTTGATATCGAGCGCCTTCAGGATATCGTAAGCGGCGTAAACCTCGCGCACGGGGTCTGCGGTAAGCGATACACGGATAGTGTCGCCTATTCCCCTGAGCAGGAGCGAACCGATACCCGCGGCTGATTTGATTATTCCCATACGCTCGGTACCCGCCTCGGTAACGCCGAGGTGGAGCGGATAATCGCAACGCTCGTTTGCTATCTCATAAGCCTTTATCATATTTGAGACGGTCGAGCTCTTCATTGAGAGCACGATGTCGTTAAAATCGAATTTTTCGAGCAGCGAGGCGTGGTAAAGCGCGCTGTCACAGAGCGCCTCGGGGGTCGGGTGGCCGTACTTTGCGAGGATCTCTTTTTCAAGAGAGCCGGAATTTACGCCGATCCTGATCGGGATCCCCCTCTGCTTACACGCGTCGGCTACCGCCTTTACCCTGTCGTCCGAGCCGATGTTGCCGGGGTTTATGCGTATCTTATCAATACCCGCGGCGCACGCCTCAAGAGCTAATTTATAATTAAAGTGGATGTCGGCAACAATGGGAACGCTTACGGCTTCTTTAAGGGCGGGGATAAGCTTTACCGCGTCCATATCCGGGATAGCCGCGCGGATTATCTGACAACCCGCTGCCTCGAGCGCCTTTGCCTGCTTTACACTGCCCTCAACATCCGTTGACGGAACGTTAAGCATAGACTGAACGCTGACCTGCGCGCCGCCGCCAATCAAAACATTGCCTGCTTTAACCTGAATTTTGCTGCCCATTGTGTCCTCCTAACTAATTGACGGGAACGTGCCCGTTATCAACTGCCAAACATCCTTAACGGAAATCGCTATTATAAACATTATCAATAACGCCAATCCGATACCGTTGACGATATACTCGAATTTTCTCGGGATCGGCCGACGTATTACCGCTTCTATCAGCAGGAATACGAACCTTCCGCCGTCCAGCGCCGGGAACGGAAGCATATTGACTACGCCGAGGTTTACGGTGATGAGCGCCATAATAAAGATTATGTTGTTCACCGCGTCGCCAAATCCTGTTTTTAAGCCCTCGGAGGCTACCATCGAGACAGCCTTTGTCATACCGACAGGACCCGAAAGGTCGTTAAAGCTGAACCTGCCCTGAACGAGCATAACAAGCGACTGCCAAACGGTTTTCGCGAGGGTTACGGTCTGGCTTCCCGTCTGCTCTATAACGGTAAAGAAGTTCTTCTCGATAGGCTCAACATAAAAGTCTACGGCAACTGAGGGCTTGTTGTTCTCTTTGTCCTCATCGCTCGCGTAGTACGAGAAAAATTGGACCTCTTTTAAATCGACCTTCTCCCCTCCGCGGTCAACGGTGACGTCCGCGGTAAAGCGCTGACGGCTCTCCCTGACCTCGATCTCGGGGTACTTGTATTTGGTTTTATCGGTCACGCCGACTGAAGCGTAAATCTTATCGGTCGTGTCCTTTAATAATTCATACGCCTGATCCTTGGACTCAGCCTTATTTATTTTTGAGGCGCCGTCCTTTAGTATCTTCGTAATATTTTCAAGCTCGCTGTCGGTGATCTCGCGTCCGATAAGGTCGGTACCTTTCGCGAGGTTGGCGCACAGAAGATTAAGCTCAAAGCAGCAATCCTCTTTATAAACCACAAGCGACGCGGGATCGACTTCATTACACTGCAGCGTCTGAATGGCAAACTGCAGATCCTTTGCGTTCCAGATCGGATATCCGTTGACCGATGTGACTGTATCGCCCTGCTCGATTCCGCTGTTCGCGGTGTATGCGTAAGGCGCAAAATCCTTGATAGTGGTGGATTCGAACGCGGGCATCTGAACTACCACGATGAACATCAGAATAAATCCGACAACGAAGTTCATAAACGCGCCGGCTACGATGATTATCATCCGCTTCCAGATCTTAGCGTTGGTAAACGCGCGGGGATTGTCGCT
This sequence comes from Ruminococcus sp., assembly GCA_045116595.1. Lineage (GTDB taxonomy): Bacteria > Bacillota > Clostridia > Oscillospirales > Acutalibacteraceae > Ruminococcoides. The sequence goes on from JBGULZ010000280.1 coordinate 5,237, forward strand.
TGACTGATCTTCGCCCTCCATTGCGCAGTAGCCGCCTATCGGGAAAAGTCTGAGCGAATACTGAGTCTCGCCCTTTTTAAAGCTGAATATCTTAGGTCCCATACCGAGAGCGAACTCATTGACCTGAACGCCTGATTTTTTGGCGGTTATAAAATGTCCGAATTCATGAGCGAAAATAATAAACTCAAATAAAAGGACTCCAATTACTATAAGTGCTATCGTTACTAAAATTTGCATTAAACTATTGTCAACTCCATAAATTATTCCGCAAATCTTTTCAAAATTACCCTACCTTGTCTTTCCTACTATTTCTTTAACATACTGCCGCGCAAGGCTGTCGGCTTTTATGACCTCGTCTACCGACTGAGGCACAAAATTCTCTACATTTTTTACCGCGCCCTCTACCAGCTCGCCGATGTCAAGGAACTTGATCTTGCCGTTTC
>JBGULZ010000281.1:0-7582 GCA_045116595.1 Ruminococcus sp.
CTTTATTGCCAGTTTCGCCTTTGTATTACGACCGCCCTCTTTCGGGCGGCCGCAAAGGCAGATGCGGGCAAGGCCCGCACCCCTTTACTAAAAAGATTGGAGGTATATTTCTATGAAAAAACAACCGAAAACCGAAATCATTTCAACGAGAGTCACGCCGGAGCAGAGAGAAATCATCGAAGAAAAGGCGTACTCTTCTTACCGGACGCCGAGTATGTATCTGCGTGATTGCGCACTTGGCAAAGAGATTATCGTCGTCAAAGGCGTTGATGAAGCCGCTAATGAGCTGAGAAAAATCGGCAACAACCTCAACCAACTGACGAAAGCTGTCAACTCCGGCTACTGTTACGAAGTCGACTTGCGCGAAACGAGAGAGGAGGTGGCAAAACTTTGGCAGTCGTTAAATTCGTTAACGCAGGAAGTCCGATGAACAATATTTTTGATTATGTCACGCGCCGTGAAGCGACGGAGAGCAAACTAATCAGCGGAGTTAACTGTTCTCCGGAGAGCGCCCTCGAAGAATTCCGGTTCGTTAAGAAACGTTTTCACAAAGAGGACGGCAGATCTTACTATCATATCGTGCAGTCGTTCTCGCCTGACGATGATCTCACGCCCGAGACCGCGCACGAAATCGGATTGAAATTTGCCGAATACTTTCCCGGTTTTCAAGTGCTTGTTGCCACGCACATCAATACAAAAGCCATCCATAATCACTTGATTATGAACAGCGTCAACTTCGAGAACGGAAAGAAATTCCACCAGAGCCGTGACGAAATGCTGCAGGCAAAAGAGTATTCCAATCAGCTCTGTCGTGAGTACGGACTAAGCGTGACCGAGACCAAAACCAAGAATCCGCGCAATGCAAGATGGAAACGTGACCTGATAGAAACCGCTTCCTGCGCCATTGGCTGGTCGGCGACAAAGGAAGAATTTATCGAGTATATGCGCGAGCACGGCTACAAGGTTCAGTGGGAGGACAAGTATAAATATATCACCTTCACCACGCCCGAGGGCTATAAAGTCCGCGACAATAAGTTGTTCGATGAGCGATTCCTGAAAAATAATCTGGAATTGTACTTCGCCATGGGCGGCTGTGACGGTGCAATGCTCGACACCTACTGCGACTATATCACGCCGTATCACGACGACAGCTTTACGATGACAAGCTCTGACGGACTGCTCAATCTCCTCGGAGATATTCTTTCATCCGTTCCTGCGGACTACTATTATCAACCGCATTACGTCAACGAAATGAACACAATGGAAAAGCTCCGCCTCGAAAAGATCCTCGGGCGAAAAATTTCCAACGAAGCCTTCCGCACCTACTGCACCCGCGAGGACTACGAACGCGAGCAGGGTATTGCGCAAAGCTACTAATCAAAAAACATTTTGAAAGGATTGATGTCAAATATGAATCGGTTTTGGTTCAATACCAAACACCACATTATCAGAATAATTAAAACAATTCGCCGCCTTTACTACGGCGAGGAAAGGAGTTCTATGGCGAGAAAGGCTGAGCCGATTATCATTTCTACCGTTGAATTTGACTACGTCGGCACTGATGAGCAGTTCAACACATTCTTAAAATCCGTAGTCAAAGACTACATTTCAGAAAACAATTTATTGCCGGACGAGGATTTTTCTCTTGAAAAATCTGCGTAAATTGTCTGGATATTCTATAAAAACTGTGGTATGTTGTGGTTGCACAGAGGTAGCGCAACCACGACATTCCCACACAGAATCGAAAGGAGAATACACATGAGAGTTTGGTTATACTACCGGTTGTCACGCGATGATGATGTAGAACAGAACTCGCTGACCAACCAGAAAAACATTTTAGTCGAATACGCAAAGGCGCATAATCACGAAATCATCGGAGAATCATTTGATGATAACGTCAGCGGAATGACCTTTGAGCGTGAAGGTATTGAAAAAATCTATGAGCAGTTCGATAAGAAATCCATCGATGCAGTGGTTGTCAAAGACCTGTCGCGGCTCGGCAGACACCGCACACAGACGATGGTATTTATGGACGAGCTGCGCAAACACAACATCCGTGTGCTGTCGGTTACGGAAAACATCGACTCCTTCAACGAAGCGGATGACCTGACAATCGGCTTCAAAGGTATCATCAATGATATGTACTGCAAGGATACCTCGCGGAGAATCTCGGCAGGCTACCTGCAAAAGCAGCGAGAGGGAATTATTATTGTCCCTCCGCTTGGATATTTCAAGGACAGAAATACCGACGAGGTTGTCATCATAGAGGAAGAAGCGGAGATTGTGAGAAGGATTTACGACCTCTATCTGCAAGGCTATGGGCTGAAAAATATCGCGCATCAGCTCAATGCCGAAGGAGTGAAATCACCGCTTTACTATCAAAACAAAAAGATGAAAAAGAAAACCATGAGCAACGCGCCGAAGATTACGAACCGGTTTCTGTGGACAGGCACTACTGTCAAACGGATTCTGAAAAATGAATTCTACAAAGGCACGCTGGTCTGCCACAAAACGCACACCAATAAAATCTATCAAATCCGCGAGGTGCTTCCCGTTGAGGAGAACTTCGTGCATGAAAACTTTGTACCTGCTATCATTTCAAAGGAGAAATGGGAGCAGGTACAATCTATTTTCGGGCAGAAAAAGAAAAAGGACGTCAGGGCAAGCTCAGGCAAGCCTTGTCACAGATACACAGGCTTGTTGAGATGTGAGGAATGCGGTTGCACCTTTGTGTGTAAAATTCGTCGTTGGACAGGGCTGCCCGACAGATATGAATACAACTGTAACGGCTATCACCGCTACGGGAAAGAATATTGCACGGCTCATAGAATTGACGAAGCGATGCTTGACGAGCTGATTTACAGCGAGTTGCTCAGCATAAAAGAAAGAGCGATAGCGAATTATCAATCCATAGAATCGGATGTTAAGCGGTGGGTGAAGCAAAAAAGCAACGTCAGCAATAAGCTTACAGAGCTGAACAGAACGCTCCGTCAACGCATGACCGACCAAGAAGAAATCCTGCTCGAGCGTATCCGCGACAAGGAGCACACGGAAATCTATACGCGAATACTGAATCTATGTGAGGACGATATTGAACGGCTGAAAAAGGAAATCGCGGCCATCACCGACTACAGCGCGACTATCAAAAAGCGAAAAGCGGAAATGAAAGAGAGCGTTGATTTAATCGAGCAAATCATTCAGGAAGGAGCAATCAGTGACGCCAACCTGCGGCTGCTGGTGGACAGCATTGTTATCTCGGAGAAAAACAAAAAACTCCACATCAAAATCAACCTCAATGCCAAGTTTGAACGGCATAAGGATTGCTATGATGAGGAGGGTAATATTACAGAGAGGATTTTTATAGCGTAATAAAACGGCAGGCGTACCAATATGGTGCGTCTGCCAATAACTAACGTAACTTATACTGGTATGATAGCAAATTGGGAATTTCATTCCTTTTGTTTAAGTCATGTGCTTGTTTCGCTTCTCCTAAAGGCGACTTATTGTAATCAAAAGCAAAAACCTCTGTTGTCTGTTTTCCAATATCACATAGTTGTTTGTCTTTAATTACTGATATAATAGAATTAGATAAATACACTTCTTCTGAATATGCAAAAATAATAAAAGTTAAGGCAGCCAATTGTTCGTCTAAAGGTAGTTTGTTAAACTGTTTATAAAAACTTCGATAACGTTTATCACCGTTTTCAATGAACATAAAAATAACCGATTCATTTTCAAATGGGAAAATACATATATTTATATATTTAATATCATAATCAGATGAGTAATTATAAATATCGTTAATCGTGTTTCCCTCAAAATCGCACAGCAAAGCAACATAGGATTGAAAAGCTAAAGGGACTACATAATCTAATTTTTTATAATAACATAAATAGTAGTCATTTGTGCTGTTTTTATTTATTGCTTTCTTTGCTTTTTGAAAACCTTTTTCAAATTCATTTAAATCCAACTTGCTAACCATATTTTTATATCCAAGAAAAGAAGACATATCTGGTCTTATTTCAGTTTCCAAATCTCTCATTTGCATTTCAGTTTTTCGCTTACTAATGGCAATAAGGTTATTTTTTAATGCAATTTGAGAAAGCATTTTTTGTGTCGGCTTGGCTGTATAATTATTTGGATTCTCGTAATCAGAAAAAATACTACTGTCACATTCTCTGCAAATAATCTTAAATGTACCTGCATCATTAACACCCTTTTGATCATCTAATAAGGGATTGTCAATTAAAGAATTTAAAGTTAAAACTTTTCCGTTATGAGCGATATTCTTTAGAATAGACGACGGAATTGAATGTGATTTACAAAAACTAGTGACTTCCTTTTCACAATAATAACAATATGACAATTTTGTTTTAGCACGTGATTCTTTAATTATATCATTAACTTTCTTTTTATAAATGTGATTTGTTTTAAGGGCTTCTTTTTCTTCCTTGCTTATATTTCCAAGATTAAAGAACTGAGAATAATTATTCATAATAGCAATAAACCTTCTTAATAAATCACCCGAACCCATATATATAGGTTCGGGAAAATGGTGCGCCCGACAGGAATTGAACCTGCACCCCGAAGGACCGGGACCTAAACCCGGCGCGTCTGCCAGTTCCGCCACGGGCGCACATCTATATTTCAACAGCATTTCGCTGTGAAAATCAAAGTATTAAATTGTTACACCGAGGTGACGTTACCTAAATCTTGCGTGTCTGCCAATTCCACCACGCCCGCGTTTTATAAAAATCAGGTCGCAAAACCCGAAATTTATCTCATATTTAATTGTTACACCGAGGTGACGTTACCTAAATCTAGCGCGGTGTGTCCCGCTTGAAATATAGTCGTACCGCGTCGCGCTAAAGCGCTTCCTTGTACTCCTTATTTCAAACCTCGCTTTTGATCGCTTAATCCGCCGCAGGCGGCGCTCGCAACGCGACCAATTCCACCACGCCCGCGTTTTTATAAAAATCAGGTCGTAAAACCCGATATTTATCTGTTATTAAATTATTTACCGAGGTAACGTTTCATAAATCTGATTATCAGCCTCTGACAACATTACCGATATTTTCGGCATAATATAATATAAACAACCGTACTGGCAAAAAGCTGCAACGATCATTAAACTGCAAATAATGATTCCCGCGATCGCCATCCCTTTTTTGGGGCGGCTTTGTTTGATACCGATAATACCCAGTACAATTCCGGCTATGATCAATAAACCGATAACGACGTATAACGCAATAGCAATTACACTTAACATGCTTCCCATGAACTTATCACTGTAATACCAGTTGTAAGACGCGGCAATAAAAGCCATATAATACGCTATGACCTGAAGCGGAAAGATTATAATGCCGAAAACCATTGAAAGCACGCAAGGCGCAGACGATTTTGGTTTCATATATTACCTCCGGTATGATCGAGAGCCGTTCCAATGCATATTATATCAATAAAAATATTATAAGCTAAATCGCTCCAATTGTCAATGATTTGGATGGCGCTGTCAATATTAAGGGAAAAATTGGGCTTAATATATTTACATTTTAGAAAAATAATGGTATAATAACATCAAATGAGTCAATTTTTGACGAGGGGGACAATAAAATGGGCTGTCGACCCGAGCTTATAGTTATGCTTACATACAACGATCACACCGTTGAAAACGCGCGGGAGATTTTTGAGGAATGTAAGGATTCAAAGGCAAAATATTGGGGATTTAAAGAAAAGCCGCTGCCGGTAGAAGAGATGAAGTCTCTGTTTGACCGTATGCGCGAATGCGGCAAAAAAACCGTTCTCGAGGTCGTTGAGTACGACGAGGACGAGTGCATCAAGGGTGCTGAGATCGCGGTCCAATGCGGCTGCGATATTATGATGGGCACAACGTTTTTTGAATCTGTCAGCGATTATTGCAAGGAACACAAAATCTCTTACCTGCCGTTTGTCGGCGATGTATTCGACCGTCCGTCGGTGCTTGACGGAAGCGCCGAGGATATGATCGAGAGCGCCAAGGAGTACATCAAAAACGGCGCCGGAGGGATCGACCTATTGGGCTACCGCTATTTGGGCGACCCCGTCGAGCTGAACAAAGAGATCGTCGAGAACCTGCACGCGCCCGTGTGCGTCGCGGGAAGCGTTGACAGCTACGAGCGCCTTGACGAGATCAAAAAGCTCAATCCGTGGGCGTTCACTATCGGAAGCGCGTTTTTTGACAACAAATTTGGCGACGGCTTTGCCGAGCAGATCAATAAAGTCTGCGAATATATGGAAAAATAAAAACTACGCCTTAACGATTTTTATGTCGTTAAGGCGTTTTTTTACCATAAGCTAAGTTGCTCGGCAGAGTTCTTTTCTTCAAACTCATTTAAGTATTCAAAAATTAGATCATTGCTGTGCATTATTCCGTTTTTTTCGCAGATACTGTAAAAAAGCCTCATCAGCTCCGCGTGGTTCGGGCTGTTGACCTCATATTGATATCCGAACTCACGGATATAACGCTCCTTTAGTTTCGGAAAATGCTTGTCAAGCTGACTGTAAAAATATTCGCGGTTGCCCTCGCGCAAGGTCAAGCCCATACCAAAGCAGATAACTCCTCTGACCTCCGCCTCAACGCACATATCGAGTATAGCGGTTATGTTTTCGGCGGTATCGTTGATGTACGGCAGGATAGGACACAGCCATACGACCGTCGGGATACCGTTGTCGCGAAGGACTTTGAGCGCTTCAAAACGTTCCTTTGTCGTGCTGACGTTCGGCTCTATCAGCCTGCACAGGCTTTCGTCCGCGGTAGTCAGAGTCATCTGAACGACCGCCTTTGTTTTGCCGTTGATTTTTTTGAGGATATCCAAATCCCTGAGCACACGGTCGGACTTGGTCTGCAAGGCAACTCCAAAGCCGTATTTTTCAATGAGTGCCAGAGCCTTTCGAGTGTATTCAAGCTCTGCTTCAAGCGGGATATACGGGTCAGTCATCGCGCCCGTGCCGATCATACAGCGCTTTCTTTTTCGCCTTAGCGCGGATTCGAGCAGCTCAAGCGCGTTTTCCTTGACCTCGATATCCTCAAAATCGTGCTCCATCTGATAGCACTTGCTCCGCGAGTCGCAGTAGATACAGCCGTGCGAGCAGCCTCTGTACAGGTTCATTCCGTTTTTCGGCGACAGAATACCCTTAACCTTTGCGTAGTGCATTATTCGTCCTTGATCTGATCCTGCGGTATCATCGAATAATCGTACATTACCTCGGAATGGTTATCGAGCAGGAGCTCCTTTTTGATGACCTCTCCCGTCTCTTTGTCGATAGTCTCGCGATATATCTTGGAAACTCTGAAGTACTTCTCCCCTTCTTTTCTGAAGCGGTGATTTTCCTCCACCAAGCGGTATTCATACGGGATCTCGCGCTCGCTTCTGAGCTCGGAATACTGGATCTCGTCCGCGCACCAAACAACGAGCTGAAAGTTCTGGTCGGTGTTGTTCTTAAAGCGGTAGTCAACGTTGTTGTAGCTGACCGATGTTCCCGTTGCGAACGGAACGCGCTCGCCGTGGTCGGGCGCGAGAGCGTCGGAATGATTGTGGAATTC
>JBGULZ010000282.1:0-2596 GCA_045116595.1 Ruminococcus sp.
TTTTGGGAAGTTACAGGCTGTGCGGTATTATAAATCATATCAAAAACACCTTTTTGATCAACGATAACGCGGAAGTTACCGTTGAAATCAATCCCGAGTCGGGCAAAAGCCTTGATTTTGCAAAGCTCAAAGAGTCCGGAGTCAACAGGATATCCGTCGGTATGCAGAGCTCTGACGAAAAGGAATTAAAAGCGCTTGGCAGGATACATTCTATAAACGATGTAAAACTGACGATCGGAAACGCTCAGTCGGCAGGGATAAAGAATATCTCGCTCGATTTGATGCTCGGTATCCCCTACCAGACTAAGGCGAGCTTGAAGCGTTCTATTGACTTTTGCGAGTCGCTCGGTGTTACTCACATATCTTCTTATATTCTTAAAATCGAAGAAGGAACGCCGTTTTATAAAAACAGAGGTTCTATTCCGTTTCCTGATGAGGATACGCAGTCGGAGCTTTATTTATACGCGGTAGATTATTTAAACTCTTTGGGTTATGAGCAGTATGAGATCTCTAACTTTGCCCAAAAAGGGTTTGAAAGCCGTCACAACACCTCTTATTGGACGCTTGATGAATATATCGGGATCGGCCCCTCGGCACATTCATTCTTTAATGGCAGACGCTTCTATTACAAAAGAGATATGCAGAGCTTTTACAAAAACATTATCGTTAACGACGGCGCAGGCGGAGATAAAGAAGAATTTATTATGCTTTCTCTACGGCTGAAAAGCGGACTTGATTTTGAAAAGTATTCAAAGATATTTGGCAAGCCCGTGCCGGACAGAATATTAAAAACCGCTGAAAAATATATTAAAATGAACTTTATGGAGTTTGTTGATAACCGTCTTTTCTTCACTCCAAAGGGATTTTTGGTATCGAATACAATTATAAGTGAATTGATATGATTATGCCGCTGATGAATTCAGCGGCTAAACTTTTAAACTGCAATTGACATAATCAGCTAATGCTGATAAAATAATAAAAGCCCATTTGAGGAGGCTGAACAATGGAAAGCAGGCAAAAAATCGCGCTGATACCGGCGTTTATGCCGGATGAAGCACTGATAAATATAGCTGATGAGCTCAACAGCCGTGAGTTTTCCGTCGTTGTGATCGACGACGGGAGCGGTCCGGGATTTGACGATATATTTAAACAAACGGAAAAATACGCAAAAGTCATCCGTCAAAAGGTAAACAAAGGCAAAGGGTGTGCGCTGAAAAAGGGCTTTAGGTTTATTAAAGCAGATTTTAAACCGCCCTATACGGTCGTCACGGTCGACGCGGACGGTCAGCACAGGATAAATGATGTTATCACTGTGTTCAATTACGCCGCAAAGTACCCCGATGATATAGTTATCGGCTGCCGCAAGCTCGAAAAAACCGACCCGATAAAAAGCAGGATCGGCAACAACATCACAAATTTCCTATATAAAGCGACTACGCGCTCAAAGCTCAGTGATACTCAAACAGGACTGAGAGCTTTTTCCGACGGTTCTATTGACATAGCGATAAAAGCAAAGGGAAATCGCTATGAGTATGAGATCAACGAGCTCCTCGATTTTTCAAAGGTTAAGAAGATCAGGGAGATCCCGATTGAAACAGTCTACATAAACAACAACAGAGCTACGCATTTTAGACCGATAAAAGATTCGGCTGTAATATATACGCAGTTTTTTACAAACAAGTTTTCAAAGAATAAGGAGTAATTATGAAAAAGAACAAGCTTATCCCCGTATCAGTTCTCACAGGTTACCTCGGTGCGGGCAAAACAACGGTACTTAATCACGTTTTATCTAACCAGCAAGGCTATAAGGTCGCCGTGATCGTCAACGATATCGGCGAAGTCAACATCGACGCGTCGCTTATCGCCAAGGGCGGAGCCGTTACCCAGAAGGACGATAATCTCGTTCCCCTCCAAAACGGCTGCATTTGCTGTACGCTTAAGGTCGATTTGATGAAGCAGATAATCGAACTTTGCAAATCGGGCAAGTTTGATTATATTCTTATTGAGGCTTCGGGTATCTGTGAGCCTGCTCCGATAGCGGGTTCTATTTGTATGCTCGACGGCAGCGGACAGTCACAGGGCTTACCGGCTGTCGCCTATCTCGACAATGTGACGACCGTTGTTGACGCAAAAAGGATGGCTGACGAGTTCGGCTCGGGTTCAAGCCTTATGAACGATAACCTTGACGAGGACGATATTGAAAATCTTTTGATACAGCAGATCGAGTTCTGCACAACGATCATCCTCAACAAGATCGACGACGTTACCGAGCAGGAAAAGACAACTGTACTTGAAGTTATCAGAGCGCTCCAGCCAGAGGCAAAGATAATCGAAACAAACTACGGCAAGATCGATGTCGGTGAGATTTTAGACACACACCGCTTTGATTTTGAAAAAATCGCTACAAGCGCCGGCTGGATGAAGGCTATGGAGCTTGAGGGCGAAAACTCCGAGGATTTGGACGAAGATGAACACGAACACCATCATCACGATGAAGATGAGCACCACGATCATCACCATCACGACGAACACGAGGAGCATCATCACGGTCATCATCACCATCACCACCATAATCATGACGAGGGCGAGGCTGAGG
>JBGULZ010000283.1:0-7383 GCA_045116595.1 Ruminococcus sp.
TATTTGCAGAACTACGAACCACAGGAGCTTGTTAAGTTTTCGGCGGACACCTACACGACAAAAAGCCACGACAGCCTTAAAATTTCCAACGGAAAATGGATGTGGTGGTCGAGAGGAATCGGGGGCTACACAGCCCTCGATTACCTTGTCAAAGTAGAAAATATGCCCTTTATCAAGGCGGTTGAAACAATCATAGGTAGGTGCGCGGCGACGCCGCCTACCTATGTGAAGCCCACAAATCCTGCGCCGAAAGTTTTGCTGTTACCGCCGAAAAGCGCAACTACTACCGCTATAACTTCGTACCTTTGCGGTAGAGGGATTGATAAAAGCATTATAAAAAGTTGTATCAATCACGGCTTAATCTTTGAAAGTTTACCGTACCATAATGTTGTATTTGTCGGTTTAGATAAGGATAATAAACCGAGATACGCTTCATTCCGCGCGGCAAATGATAAGAGAATATTAGGCGATTGCACTGGCAGCGACAAGCATTTTTCATTCAAAATAGCTGATGGACAAAGCAAAACCGTCCACATCTTTGAGTGTCCGATTGACTTGCTTTCTTATGCGACTTTGCTCAAAATGAGAGGTTATGACTACACGAAAACAAACCTTGTTTCTCTTGCCGGAGTGTATTCGCCTGCAAAAAATATTTATGAGAGCAAGGTTCCTGTTGCGCTTCAAAAGTATCTTGAAGATAACCCCGATACAACCAAAATCATTACCCATTTTGATAATGACCGAACAGGTGTATTGGCTGCCGAAGCAATAAAAGTATTGTTGCAAGGAAAGTATAACGTCGTTGATTTTCCACCGCCGCGCGGTAAGGATTTCAACGACTTTCTTTGTTTGGAGAGGAAGATCCAACGAAACAAACCACCAATAAACAGAGGTGAACGCGAATGAATATCAACATTTATCAGATTGACACATCAAGGGACAGAAAGCGGATTTGCTTTTTCGGGCTTGATGAAATCAAAGAATTGACGGGAGAAGATACGCTGAACAGCGGTATATATGATAAGATTTTCAGCGGCGATGTTGACTGCAATAATCTTGAAGCTGTGTACCGTATGTTTAACACCGACCATCCCGAAGGCTACACAGGGAGATCACTTTCTGTTTCCGATGTCGTAGAAATAACGGACGGTGACAAAAAAGGATTCTATTTCTGTGACAATATCGGCTTTCAGAAAATCGACTTTGACAGCTCGATGTGCAAGGATATGACCGCGACAGAAAAGCTATCCGTGCTTTTGATTCAGCCCGGCAAAGCACCGAGAATGGTCGAGATTCCTGATACTCTTGATGCGATGCAGGAGCTTGTCGGCGGCTATATCGAGGAATATATGCCGTTCGATGATGAAGTCGCCATTATCGTAAACGAGGAAGGAAAGCTCAACGGATTGCCGCCAAACAGAGCAATCTACGCTGAAAAGGCTGAAACAGAAATACCGTCTTACGCAGAGCTGAAACGGATTTTTATGGAGGCTGAGAGCGTCCGAAAACATCTTACAGCTCATATCACTTTTACAGCCGACAGTTTCAAAAAAGAGTATTCAGAGCAGTCGAGAACGTATGTAGTGAGCAGCGACAACAAGGCTTATTGGAGCAAACATCTCGGCTTATCTATCTTCGGTTCGTGCCTTGACGGAACCGATCAGCGTGTCAATCTCGATAAGTATATGGCGGAGGAACACGGCGGAGCTGATGGTTGGAAGGTAGAAAAATGTGTTTTAGTATCTTCCGAAAAGGAGATTTCCGATATAATTGTCGGCGATTTCTTTATCGTAAAATCGCCTGTTGACTCTGACAAATACCAGAGTTTGCCGAAGGATTTGGCTAAGAAATACGCCGAAAAATTCAAATATCCCGAAAGATTTTACCGTCAAAACGGTGAGATAAAAGTCCATCAAATCAAACCGAAGGAGCGTTCAGACGAACGATAAATCAAGAAAAACTATCGAGGGAGAAAACCTATGTCACATCTAAACAAGCAGACTGTTTTTACTCCTACCAAGCAAAAAACAGTAAAGGCTTGTTAGGGGACGCTCCCCCTAATACCCCGTATAAAAGAAGGTGATACACAATGCGACGAACTGTAAAAAAACAGTATTGGCTCACGCCGGACGAGGACGCCGAGCTGAAACGAAAAGCGAGAATGACTTGTCTGAGCGAAGCGGCGCTGACACGGTTTCTGATTAACGGCTTTGTGCCGAAGCAAAAGCCCGATGAGAAGGTCGCGGAATTTTTACGCCAGCTTATTTTACTCGGCAATAACCTTGATCGGCTTTTGACAAAAGCCTATTCGTTAGGCTATATTGACACACCGTTACTGCAAAATGAAATCCAGAAGTGGAATCAGTTTCAGCTTGCGGTTGAGAAAGAATTTCTATGTCCAGAAAAGAGTGATCTGTTTGGCAACAAGTAAACTTTGGGCTGTAAAGTACAACCTAAAAAAAGTCATCGACTATGCCGCCAATCCAAATAAGACCTACAATCCGAAATTCTCCGACGAACAGTATCAGGCACTTGCCGATGTGCTGACCTATGCCGAGAATGAGGAGAAAACCGAGCAGCAGTTTTTTGTTCAAGGCATCAACTGTAATCCGTCGATTGCCCGTGAGCAGTTTGTTGAGGTAAAGAAAAGATTTGGAAAGACGGACGGCATACAAGCCTATCACGGTTATCTCAGCTTCAAGGAGCAGAATATAACGCCCGAACAGGCACAGGCGATTGGTATGGAATTTGCACAGAGAGTTTGGGGAGAGCGTTTTCAAGTAGTTGTCACCACTCACCTAAATACACAGCACCTTCATTGCCACTTTGTGATCAACAGTATTTCCTGTGTTGATGGAAAACGATTGCAGAACTCAGAAAAGGCTTGGTTTAAGTTTCGCCATATTGCGGATGAGCTTTGTAAGGAACACGGACTATACTACAACCCGAATCCGAGAAGAAAGGTCATAACAGAGTATCATCAAACGCAACTTGAAAGAGCCGGTATGCCTACGCGCTATTCTTTATTGCGTGAAGCGATTGACACGGCGATTGAGCATAGCGGCAGCTTGAAGGAGTTTGAAAAGAATCTCCAAAAGCTCGGCTATCAGTATCAGCTCAGCGAAAGCCGCAAGTATTGGACGGTCACGCCAGTCGGCAGAAAGAAGCCTATCCGACTTATCAATCTCGGCGAGAACTATTCCAACGCCGCTATCCGTCAAAGACTTCTTGAAAACAGCAGCCGTCTTGACTTGAAACCGTTTCATCCGCAGACGGTCGTCATTCGTCAGTATCACTTGGCTACACGGGAGGATAGAATCAAAAAGCGCGGCGGTTTATACGGTATGTATCTATACTACTGTTACCGCCTCGGTTATTTACCGAAATACAAGATAAAACAGAATACGGCTCGGCTTCATTATCTACTGCGAGAAGATTTGATGAAGCTGGATAAGCTGACCGCAGAAACAACGCTGCTTGGCAGAGAGAACATTCAATCTGTTGAGCAGCTTGTTATATATAAAGGTTCAGTCGAGAACGAAATAAAAACCTTGACCGAGGATAGAGCGCAGCTTTATAGGCAACGGAGGATGAAGGCTTTTGAAGCTGAACGTCCCGAAATCAAGGCAAAGATTTCTTCTCTTACTGATAAATTATGGAAATTCCGCAAGGAACTTCGCCTTTGCGATGATATTCTTGAGAGATCGGGCGAGATAAAGCACAATCTCGAACAAGTCATTGCAGAGGAAGAAAAAACACAAGGAAAGGAGGCGCGCAGTTATGACCAATGGCGGTGATGCTGCCGAACAGGTTGTCAGACTTTCGCTTGAAGGCTTTGAGGTCGCGGCGAAGCTGTCCGGCTCGGCGGCAAAAGAAATCGCGCTGTTACTCATTTCTGTCTTGAAGCAGGAACACAAAACCAAAGGCAAGGCTCGACTTACCAATATGATCAAGTCCGGCAAGGAGCTAAAGGTTTTTTCCATTCCGCAGAAGGATTTGAAAAAGTTTGTGCAGCAGGCTAAACGGTACGGCGTTCTTTACAATGTTCTCAGGGATAGGAACAGCAAGTCCGATAATTCCCCTGTGGATATTATCGCCCGTGCCGAGGACGCATCCAAAATCCAGCGTATCGTTGACCGCTTTGAGCTTGGTAAGGTGGATAAGGCATCTATTGTATCTGAGGCAGAGAAGGATATAGCCGACAGAAAAGAAGCCGAGATCGAACGCCCCGTCAAGACAAAGGGACAGCTTATCGTTGAAGAAACCGTTGGGAAAAAGAACAAGGAAACACGCAGCCATTCAAACCCCAATGCAGCCAAAACGGACAAAAGCCCTCCGTCAAGGCGTTCCTCAGATCGGAAATCAACGCGCTCTGATAAGGGTAAAGCAAAACAGCCTGATAAGCCTTCCGTTCGGGAGGAACTTGAACGTATAAAGGCTCAGTCGGACAAGAGCAAAGGAGCAGATCGCAAGGTTCCCGAAAAGAAAGCGGAGAAAAAAACTCCGACAAAAAACGGTCAGACTAAGCATAAACAGCCTAAACCGAAAAAGAAAAAAACAAAGGAGAGATAATTCCTTATGACAAAGGATTTTATTGCCAAAAGAAATAATCGTCAGCAGAACACCCGGCGCGAGCAGCTCAGTCCGCAGGAATGGGCGGAGAAAAAACAGCTCGAAAAAGAATCTGTTTATCAGTTGATTGACAGCACAGCCGAGGAGATTTCCGAGAATCCTGACAAGCTCAAGGCGTTCCTCGATGTGCAGGCGCGTATGGACAAGTATTCGTCCGCTAACGCCCTGCTAATTTACAGCCAGCTTCCCGAAGCAACACGGCTCAAGGATTTTGCAGGCTGGGGCGAGGACAATGTCCGCGTGAAGAAAGGCGCAAAGAGCATTTCCATTCTGGAGCCTGTGGAGTACACCAAAAGCGACGGCTCACAGGGTATCTCCTATAATGTGAAGAAAATGTTTGATGTGTCGCAGACCAACGGCAAAAAGCAGCCTGCGCCTACACTCAACCGTGACACGGATGATATTATCGCCGTGATGGTTGATACCTCGCCCGTCAATGTTGAGTTGATCGACGAAATGCCGCAGCCGGGCATGGGCGCGTTCTACAAGAACGAGGATCAAACCCTCTATATCCAGCGCGGCTTTGATGACAGCGTTAAGCTGGTACAAAACATTGCACAGGAGCTTGCGTTTGCTCAGCTTTCCATTCAGAGCGACAGCTACAGTCGCAGAGATATGGGATTCAAGGCTGTCTGCGTCGGTTATATGGTATGCAAGAAGCTCGGTGTTGAAACCAAGAGCTTTGCGGTCAACCGTATTCCCGCCGACTGGAAGGATATGGACGCGAAAGCTGTCCGTTCCGAATTGTCACAGATGCGTTCCGCTTTGGGCGAGATTGCTACCCGCGTTTCCGATGAGCTTTATCGTCAGAAGCAGGAGCGCACAAAAGACCGTGAGAGATAATCGGAGGTGCTTTCCGTGAAAGAGCCTCATTATCATCTCTACCTCGACGATGACGAGCATAGTATCATCATTCGTTCTCTGAATACGCTGAAAACGGAGCTGATAGAGAACGGCATCACCACCGACGCGGTGGACGATCTGATTGTAAAGGTCGGTCACGCGCCGCAGAAAAAGCTCAAGGTAGTTGAAAAGAGCGTAGATGATGCGAGGTAACGATAAAAAGACCGTTCTGATTTTATCGGTAATAGGTATCGTCCCTGTTGTTTGGATTGCGCTGTGTGTCGCGCCTTTCGCAAAGGGCGGACTTGTAGAGATGTTATCCTCTTTATCGAAAGCCTTTGAGAATCCGTTGAATATCAAGTTGTGTGAGGACAGCCTAAAAACTGTCCTCATTTTTCTTGCCGTCTATTTTGTGGGTATCGGTATCTATCTTTCAACACGGAGGAACTATCGCCGCGGCGAAGAACACGGCTCCGCTAAATGGGGCGAAGCCGAGAAGATCAACAAGAAGTACCGTCAGCGAAACGACTTCAAGAATAAGCTGATGACGCAGAATGTTCGGATCGGACTAAACGCCAAGAAGCACAGACGTAATCTTAACACACTTGTATGCGGCGGCTCCGGCGCAGGCAAAACGCGGTTTTACTGCAAGCCTAACCTAATGCAATGCAATACGTCCTTTGTTATCCTCGATCCTAAAGGAGAAATTCTGAGAGATACAGGCAATTTGCTTGAAGCAGAGGGCTATGAAATCCGAGTGCTTGACTTGCTCAATATGGAGCGCAGTCATTGCTACAATCCGTTCGTGTATATCCAGAACGATAACGATATTCAAAAGCTGGTCACTAATCTTTTCAAAGCCACTACGCCGAAAGGCTCGCAGAGCAACGATCCCTTTTGGGACACATCCGCTTCAATGCTGTTGACCGCCTTGATGTGTTATCTTCATCACGAAGCGCCTGTTGAGGAGCAAAACTTCCCGATGGTGATGGAAATGCTCAGAGCAGGAGCGATTGAGGATGAGGACAGCAACGATGACACGCCGCTGGATATTCTATTCCATCGGCTTGAATGTCGCAATCCCGAACACATCGCGGTTAAGTATTACAAAGGCTATCACTCAGGCTCGGCTAAAACGCTGAAATCTATTCAGATCACGCTGATAGCAAGGCTTGAAAAATTCAACCTTGACAGCGTCGCCGCGCTGACTGCGACAGATGAAATGGATTTATCGCTGTTAGGCAAGAAAAAGACTGCTTTATTTGCGCTTATTCCCGACAACGATTCAAGTTTTAATTTCTTGGTATCCATTCTCTATACGCAGTTGTTTCAACAGCTTTTCCACGACGCGGACTTTGTTTATAAAGGAGCCTTGCCCGTACCCGTCCATTTTCTGATGGACGAATTTGCAAATGTTTCGCTGCCCGATGATTTTGATAAAGACCTTGCGACAATGCGCTCGCGCGGCGTATCGGTCAGTATCATTTTGCAGAACTTGGCACAGCTCAAGGCGTTGTTTGAAAAGCAATGGGAAAGTATTGTCGGTAACTGCGATGAGTTTTTGTATCTCGGCGGCAACGAACAGAGTACGCATAAGTATGTTTCGGAGCTGCTTGGTAAGGAAACTATCGACACGAACACTTACGGCAAGAGTACCGGACACAGCGGTAACTATTCAACGAATTATCAGATTGTCGGCAGAGAGCTGATGACGCCCGATGAAGTCAGACTGCTTGATAACGACTATGCAATCCTCTTTATCAGAGGTGAACGTCCTGTAAAGGACTTGAAATACGATATATTGAAGCATCCCAATGTTGACCTGACAGCCGACGGCAGCGGAGGATTCTACCGTCACGGCGAGGTTAAAGATGATGTCGCATCTATTCAGCTTGAGAGCTTTGATGT
>JBGULZ010000284.1:0-3120 GCA_045116595.1 Ruminococcus sp.
TAAGTGGCTATAAACCCCATAAACATCTTGTGCATTCCGGTGTGTTTTAAAAGTGTATTGAATCTTTTCAGCGCTTTCATTTTATTCTCCTCACGATTCGTTGACGAGCTTGCCCGTCATATGGTCAATGCTCATTTTGAGTATGCAAACCTTATCCAAAAATTTTTCGATCTCGCGCTCAACATCCTCGGGGTCGGGGTAAAACTTGTTGCCGAGCAGCCGCAGCACGGTCTCTTTTTCGGCGGGGTCGGTGACAAAGCTGATCTTGCCGAAAACTATCACGCTGTTTATGTTCAGCGCCCACTCGTTTTCCTTTTTGAATCCCTTGTCCGTAACGCAAAATGACGCTTTCGGGTCAGCCTTGATCGCGTCGATCTTGTGTCCCTCGGCGGCGCAGTGAAAATACAGCTTTCCGTTGTGATAATACTGATTAAGCGGCAGCGCGTAGGGATAACCGTCCTCGCCTTGAAGCGCAAGCACGCCGCGCGGTTCGGTTTTTAGTATCTCAATACATTTTTCGTCGCTGATCTGCTGCTTGAATCTCCGCATTTTTCTAAACACAAAATCACCCCTAAGTATATTTTATCACAAAGAAAACGCGCGCGCAACGGTTTTGCTTTAGATAGTGTAAATTGTCGAAATAAAAATTCGGGCGAAGGTAAATAATGTCATTTTGAAAGTTTGGATGTCTGACAGAGTTGCAAAGCTTACAAAACAATAAACATTATAGATCCAAATTTAAAGGCTCCCCTGATGTGCGAAAGCACTTTAGGGGAGCTGTCGCGTACGGCTTTTAGCCGTAAACTGCGACTGAGGGGTTTTCGTTTCCAAAAGCAGTGCCTTTGTTGTAGAAAACGAGGTGCCAATGGTGAGGAAGACCCCTACGTCAGCATAGCTGACACCTTTTTCTGGCGAAAACGGCAACCCTTTTGGGCTTCGCCCATTTCCCCTAACAGGGGAATTTCCTAAAGCACTGTCGTGCGTCAGGGGAGGCTTTTAAAATTTAAATCTTCTGCTTGATCAGCTTCGCGAGGTACTTTATAAAATTATCGCCCGCAATGCCGTTTTGAACATAGCCGCCCTTTTTGAGCACCTGATTCACCGCGATCTGCGTGCCGTCGCCGAACACGCCGTTTTCGTCCATACCCTGGTTGGTGATTTTCAGCTTTCGCGCGAGCAGGAGCATCTCTTTGAGCGCCAATACTCCCGTGCCGCGGTCGAGCAGCTTGTAGCCCGATTCGTCAAGAACCTTGCCGCTCGGCTTTTTCCAGCCGTTGTAGCCGCCGTTTTTGATGATCGTCGGGTAGTCTTTGTAGCATTTGTCCTTGTCTATCGTGCCGACTCCCGGAACGCTGTTGCTCTCCAAGAAGTTGGTCTCGCCGCCGTACTGCCACAAGCCGTAGCTGCCGCGGTAGTCGCAGGTAGAATTCCACTGTGCCACCCAAACGTCATAGGCGTTAAGCAGGCTCGGGTCGTTAAGCTGATTGTTGAGCCAGCTCAGCGACGCGTAAAGCATCGGGTAGTAGCCGACGCGCTTCATTTCTGCAAGGAAACGCTTGCAGATGTCGACGAGCATTTTGTCGGACGGCATACCGTTTTTGCGCTTGTAGCCGTCGGCGTCCTCCATATCAAAGGCGATCGGCATAGTCGGCTTTTTGCCCTTTAAGAGCCTTATAACATGGCGAGCCTCGCTTACCGCGTCCTCGATGTTGAGCGCGTAGGAGTAAAGGTACGCTCCCCAAGGCACGCCTGCCGCCTCGCATTTTTTAACGTTGTTTTCAAATTGGCTGTCGTCCTGAACGCTCAGGTCGTCGCCATAGCCGCATCGGATCATAACAAAGTCATAACCCGCGTTTTTTACTTTTTGAATACTGATATCTCCGTTGAGCGAGGAGATATCAACTCCCTTTTTTCCTGATAAACCCATATTTCCTCCTTGGTTTTAATTATTATCCAGCTCGGGAAGTCCTCCGAGCGAGGTCAAAAGCGAAAGTATCGCCGCCAGCAGAGCGGTCGAGCCCACAGCGAGCCAGTTGACGTCCTCGATCAGAGCGGATACACCGATCGCCGCCGCGGCGGTCTGAGCCGCGGTTTTAAGCGCGCGGATCCCTGCCGCTTTCAGCCATTGTTTTGTCTTTTCTTTCATATTAACCGTCTTTGGGTCTTGCGTTTTACAGCCGGGCTGTACTACATTTTATGCCAAAACCCGAAAAGTGACATTCACCCCCTTTCACTAATAGGTCCAAAACCACGAAAAATTGCACACTTTTGTGCAATTTAAAGCTATTTATTTTTTGAAAAATTTGTGTTATAATATTTACAGATATTTTTTAATGGATTTTGGAGATGATTTTGTGAACAGAGAGCTTTTTGATCAGGCAAGACTCGCGGCGACGGAGCTGTGCGTAAAGGCTAATCTAAAGCCGGGAGATATTATGGTGATCGGCTGTTCCTCGAGCGAGGTCGCGGGCGGAGTTATCGGACACGATTCAAGCCTTGAGACCGCCGAGGCGGTTTTTAAGGGAATATATGAGGCGCTGACGGATTGCGGGGTCTACCTCGCCGCACAGTGCTGCGAGCACCTTAACCGTGCGATAATCGTAGAGAGAGACGCCGTTCCGAACGCCGAGATAGTGAATGTTGTGCCGCAGCCAAAGGCGGGCGGATCGTTCGCCACGACCGCGTACAATACGTTCAAAAACCCCGTTGCGCTGGAGGAGATCAAAGCCGACGCCGGACTTGATATCGGCGGAACGCTGATCGGTATGCACCTCAAAAGGGTAGCCGTGCCGGTAAGGCTGAGCATTGACCGGATCGGCAGCGCTATCTTGCTCGCGGCGAGAACAAGGCCGAAATACATCGGCGGCGAGCGCGCGCATTATGATGATAAATTGTAATAAATAAAAAACTGCTGTCATTCTGAGCAAAGCAAAGAATCTCATATCTGATACACCGACATTGGATAAAGAGGAATAAGATCCTTCGGCAAGCCTCAGGATGACAGTTTTTGCATTAATTATATATTTCGTTTATCTTCGGGAATCCGAGCTTGCCAAAATTACTGAGCTGTCTTCCCGAATTGCGCCGTCGTCGCCACGACTGCTATTTTACCAACAGCTG
>JBGULZ010000285.1:0-3338 GCA_045116595.1 Ruminococcus sp.
TGGAATGCTCAAATCTCCGTTTTCGGTGATGTTTGGGAACTGTTTAGCGAAGACGAAAACAGCCTATCTGTTAATGCTCCTATAAATATCCTTGAAAAGAGGATCAAAAGCCGCGGCGGATCGTATATACGCGTCAGAGGTGTTATAAACAGACTGAAAAAATACGGGCTGATGACTTTCGAAGAGAATGCAGGTATGCTCAGCATTTCGTTTAAAAACAATCAGGTTATGCGATGTCTGACAAAAGCCGGACAGATACTTGAATTATTCGTTTATAGTTCTGCTTTGAAAGCAACAGAAAAAGACGGCACAAAATCATACAGCGATGTATTGACAGGTGTTCAAATTGATTGGGACGGCGACATACACTCATCCAAGAATGAATGCGATACTCAAAACGAGATCGACGTCATGATGATGCGCGGTATGATCCCTATATTTGTTTCTTGTAAAAACGGTGCAGTAGATATGGATGAGCTGTACAAATTGAATACTGTTGCCGAACGATTTGGCGGCGGCTACTCAAAAAAGGTATTGGTTGCAACAGCTTTAGATGACTCACTACAATCAGAATATATCAGAATGCGCGCTAAGGATATGAATATCCGCTTGGTTGAAAACATTCAAAATATGAGCGAGTCTGAAATTAATAAGACATTAAGATTATTATGGCAAAATTAAAAAAAACACTGCGCGAACAATTTCAGTTTGCACAGTGCTTTTTTACTTTTTCAGATATTAAACATAATCCCCATAGTAATGAATCGAATCATTACTATGGGGATTATGATTTTGATTCCATATGGGAAAGGTAAAGTTGATGCTTGGTGCTAATACCTTGGGAGTGATACGTATCAATTCCCTATGGGAAAGGTAAAGAACAACATTTTGTGCTGCATTTTCAGTATATAACATAAATTTATATTTGTCAACTGAACATTCAAGCATTTATAAACGCCGGATTAGCTCTGCTTAGTTTCAAAACGCACAAAAATTACTTTTGCCGATTCCATGCATTGATTTCTCGATTTGCAACATAAGTTAACTAAATTTATAAAAGCAATATCATTTGACATACTGTATCCTATCTTGTCCTTTACCACATTAGGGTAATACGGCACCTTGTAAACACACAGGAAATCCTCATCCGGGTCAACTGCAGGCACAAGATCGCTTTCGAGCATATTGAGCTGCGCCTCGGTCAGATATCCCTCAATTACAGACTTCTGCGCGTGAAAAAGATATTTTTTCAGATCTTCCTGATTTTGCTGGCTTTTTTGCTTTACATCATAATTAAGTATAACAAACATTATCTCACCTACTTAAACGGATAATAACACTTTTCGCGAGCTGTTTCTATAAGCTATGTTTTTTCAAAACTGCATTGTATTTAGCCATCATATTTATCCCCCAATTAAATTATAGGTCTAACCTATTAATAAGTCAACAATATTTAGTTGACCGTATATCACAATCAACAAATCGAACAAACAAACGCCGTATGTCAGAAAGTCTATTTTTCTGTAACTAAATAAGACTAATTCCTGAATAATCAAAACAAATTAAAATAATTGACAAGTCTATATTTGTGATATATAATAAATTTGCAACACAAAATGTTGTTCTTTACCTTTCCCGTAGGGGATTGATACCCATTATTGATGTTTACGAATTTCAAAAGCTCTTTTTTACTTTTCCCATAGGGGATTGATACTTAATTTCCTCTACTGTCAGGTTGCTCTCGGATACAATCTTTACCTTTCCCATGGGGGATTGATACATTAAAAGCATTCCGAATAGGACAAATAACCATGATGACTTTACCTTTCCCATAGGGAATTGATACTTTACTCTAAATGTCAGGTCCATCCCACTGCTGACCGCTAGCTTTACCTTTTCCATAGGGGATTGAACACAAGCAAAAAACACCTCAATGACCAGAATGGTTCATTGAGGTGTTTGCTTATTTGCTTTTTTATATCCTTTTCTTATCCCACCGGTCAAACAACTCTTGGTTGAGCTTTCGTCTTTCAACCATAAGCGCTTCGAGCTTATCTACCAACGGGCTTGAACCGCCGGTAACTTGGATTTGATGAGCACCTTTAGATTTGAAGTATTTACCCCGCAGATCTCGACCTTTGAATACTGCAAAAAACCGCCCCCGGCAATTAATTATTCTATGATAATTATTGCCAACGGGCGGATTTTTATTTTTTGTTTACTAATATCTCTTTCTTTTTCGGACGTGAATATTTGAGTGCAGTTTTGCTTTGATCGTGTTGCTAAAAAGCTTCCTTGTTCTTCATAAATTCCATCAGATTTATATGTTTGATACCGTTGCGCTTTTGCAGCAGGAAATCCGTGGTCATCAGGTACTTCGGGTAATTGTCACGTATCTGCT
Organism: Ruminococcus sp.; assembly: GCA_045116595.1. GTDB lineage: Bacteria > Bacillota > Clostridia > Oscillospirales > Acutalibacteraceae > Ruminococcoides. Next base: position 2,402 of record JBGULZ010000285.1, read on the forward strand.
CCAGCGGACGATACTCCCTGTCCTCTGTCTCTTGACTTGCCGCAATGGTGTAAGCGACCTGAACATAGGAATAATCCTGCTCCGGGTTACGGAGAATAAAGTCACATTCCAGATACCGTCCGGTCAGCTTAGTCGCAAGCTCACCGCTGAGCAGATAGGAGTTTGAGCCTGTGATAAAGATGGAATATCCGAAAAAAGCATAAATTGCAAGTTAACGATACAACTTTTTAGATATTTCAAAATTTTGTTTTCTTAATCAGCATCAAAATCCTTTCTTATCCCACCGGTCAAAGAGCTCTTGGTTAAGCTTTCGCCTTTCAACCATGAGCGCCTCAAGCTTGTCTACTAACGGGCTCGAACCGCCGGCGACGTAGATTTGGTGTGCGGTCTCGCGCTTCTTTTTTATGTATTCAACGCCGGTCTTTTTCATAAGCGCGCTCCAGCTCGTGATCTTGCAATGATCCGCTATCGTATTCCACGCCGGTGTGCCTTTGTCGCGGAGAGCGTTGTAAGTCTTGCAGCACATTCCCTCTTCCCTGTGCTTGTTGAACTGCTCGATAAAGCAGTTGAGCCAATCGTCCTCTGTTTCAAAGCCAAACGGATTGGAGATTTCCGGGTCAACACTGTTCATTGTCCGGTTTTCCGAAAAAAGCCTTTTGAGCACAAGCGACGGCGACATATGGAACACCGATCGGATGGTCACGGAATTAGGCATACCGTGCTCCTTTAAGCTCGTGACAGTCGGAGCTTTGCCCGTTTTCTCCTTGTAATCGTTCAGCGCTTCGACGATAGACTCCTTCGTCCAGTTTCTGTACCAATCAGCCTGCTCGAGCTTGCCTAACAATCGCAGAGCCTGCTCCTTGGTTTTCGGCGGGATATCCTCTCTCTGCCTGATCGATTCGATCCCGATTAGGATTGCCTTTTCGATAGAAATAAT
>JBGULZ010000286.1:0-2581 GCA_045116595.1 Ruminococcus sp.
CGTTAAAAATATTTGAAAAGAATCCGACGGTGATACAGGGAATGTAGCCGCCGAGCAGCGCCGCGAGGATCGTGCCGATGTTGTCGATATAAAACGGCAGTCCCAGCAGCCCGTTAAGCCTTGCGCCGAGGTTGTTCAGCAGAATACAGGCGGCGACAAGCACCAACAGTGACAGCCATGTTCGTTTGCGGTTTTGTGCGGGATTCAACATTTTATCCCTCCGTTTAAGACAGGATTTTAAATGCGATAATGTTATGTATCGCTTGCAGACCCGGTCGATTTTTTTATCAGCCGGTCAAATTCATCCGCGGGCAGAGGGGGAGAGAAGTAGTACCCTTGGATGATGTCGCAGCCCATCTCCTTGAGCTGCAAATACTGACGTTCCTCCTCGACTCCCTCGGCGACGACGGGTACGCCGAGAAAACGCGCGATATCCATTATCAGGTCGATGAGCTTCAGGCTCTTTTTATCGACCAGCATATTGCGGATGAAGCTCATATCGAGCTTTAGGATGTCGATAGGCATCGCGGTCAGCATACCGAGCGAGGAGTAGCCCGTACCGAAATCGTCCATACCGATGCGGAAGCCCTTGCTCCGCAAAGCGGCGACTGCCTCGGTAAAACGCTTCTCATCATTTGTATAAGCCGACTCGGTGATCTCAAGTATCAGCTCCTGCGGCTGCAAATCAAATTCCCGAATGATGCCAATGAACACATCCGCAAGCCCGGGGTCAAAGATATTTACGCGCGAGACGTTTACCGAAATCGGAAGATCAATGCGGTAGGCGTCCTTGATACGGCGTATCTGCGCCGCCGACTCGCGCCATACAAAGCGGTCTATCTTGCGGATCAGACCGTTGTTTTCAAAAATCGGGATAAAATCGCCGGGGCTGATAAAGCCCAGCTCGGGGTGGTTCCACCGAACCAACGCCTCGGCGCTCGTCAAAACGGGAATTTCTCCGCGAATATCGAACTTCGGCTGGTAGTAAACGGTGAGCTGACGCTGTTCGACCGCGTCGTCGATATCGGCGATCAGCTTTTCTTCATAAACAAACCGCTCATAAAGCTCGCGGCTGTAGCGCCCGATGCTTTGGCTGTAGCGGCCGCGGATGTTGTCGCAGGCGGTTTTTGCGCGGTCAAACCAGGATTCGGGGATCATATCACCGGAACCGGGCTCGTACAGTCCGCAGCGCAGGTGCAGCGTATGCACTTGGGTTTCGCGGTTCAGGGTGTCCTGTATCTCTTTGACGCACTGTTCATAATCTTCCCTGTGCTTACAATATATATAGAATATGTCGCCGTCGGCTCGGCAAGCGATACCGTGCGACTGGAGGATGATCGTGTCGATAAGCTCAGCGGTCTTTTTGAGGACTCTGTCGCCCTCCTCGCGTCCGAACAGCTCGTTGACAAGGCTGAAACGGTCAAAATTGAGTACAAGCGCGTCTGAGCTGCCGGCAAGCTGCGTGAGGAAACGGCGGATATATACGAAGAAGTATTCCTTTGAGTACAAGCCGGTCAGCGGATCGCGTTCGGTGGAGCGGATGATGCTTCTGTCTTCGCTGAGCTCGATGATCGCCTCACAGCGCGCGAGGATGACCTCGGGCATATCATACGGCTTTGTGATGAAATCGGCAGCGCCCATTCTGAGGCTCCTGACCTCGGCGCTTTTGTCGGAGGTCATAACGATGATAGGAAATTTTTTCAGCCGGTCGTCAGCCTTCATACGGCGTATGACCTCAAAGCCGTCCATAACGGGCATCATCAAATCAAGCAGCACCAGCGAAAAATCCGCCTCGCGATCAGACAGCAGTTCCAGTGCCTCTTTGCCGTCGGCGGCAAAAACGACCTCGTAGTCGTGCGCGAGAATTTCGCCGATGATAGCCAGATTTATGGGCTCGTCATCGACCGCTAATATTTTTCGTTTTCGATTAGCGTCTAAAAAAGTCTGCATAAGCTTCTCCGCATCGTATAATTTAAATTATATTATATAATATAATTTGACGAAATGCAATAATTCTTTAGTAATTATAACCATAATCGCAACCATCGGCAAAGAAAAACCGCAAAATAGTGTAATAAATTATCGTTTTTCTTGATTTTTTTGATTATATGTGGTATGATATTGATAAATAATTAGGCAAAACCGTTGAAAAGCGGTGACGCAAAGCCCAGGTGTCTAAACAGTATTCTATATGATCGACCGGCTGCATAAATAATTGCATTTGTGATTATTGTGCGGGCGGGTTGTTTTTTAATATGCTGTATGATCGACCGGCTGCATAAGAATTGTTTTTGCGGTTTTTGTGCAGTCGGTTTTTTCTCTGATATTCAATAAAACGGTATTTGCAGACTTGACTTTTGCAGGTTCAGGGAATATCCTTATTATAGGAAAGAATACGCTGTTGAGTTACGGTGTATTCGGTTTGAAATCAACACCGTCTGTTTACTTTGGAGGAATCGTTATGAAAATCAATTTTAAAAAATCCGTTTGTATCACGCTCGCGGCAATAATGACCGCGGTCATATTAGCTTCATGCGGGGTCGATCCGAATGTAAAGCAGGAGGAAGAGGCGACTAAGGAT
>JBGULZ010000287.1:0-4202 GCA_045116595.1 Ruminococcus sp.
TGACCGTTCCGCCCTTTTTCTTCATACCGACGCCGTGCTTTACGGCGTTTTCTACAAGCGGCTGTATAGATAGCTGCGGCAGAACAAAATCGGTAGTTTTTATATCGTAGACAATGTTGAGTTTTTTGCCGAAGCGCAGCTGTTCGATGTACAGATATTTTTTAAGGTGTTCAAGCTCTTTTTCAAACGGAACGGGCGTTTGCTGCTTTAATGAATCCATATTGCATCTCAGGTAGTCCGAGAAGGTGATCGTCGCGTTGTATGCGGTGTCGGGATTTATCTTACACAGCATTGCGATAGAGCTCAGTGCGTTGTACATAAAGTGCGGCTGGATCTGGCTTACCATTACCGAAACCTTTGCCTCGTACAGCTCCTTTTGCATCTTTTGATAACGGATAGTTTCCTTATACTGCCGTTTCAGGTCAAATACAAGGCGGATTATCTGATAGATCATCGTAAAGCCGAGACCGATGATATAGAAATCTATATTCGCAAAGGGATGGTAGTGGTCGATAGTGTCAATAATTATCGACAGCGCGATCGGTATCCACGAAATCAGCACATACAGCGCCTGCGGATTTGTCCGTGTTTCGATCAACAGCAGGATGGGTAATATGATTCCGCATACAGCCGTTGCCAACATCATATTCGGGAAGGTGACATGTACATCCGCGACGTTCGTCAGGTGCAGAACTATTACGGCGATTATCAGCAGCAGGTATACGGAATTCACGCCGTTTGCTATAGCTCTTGTTATCGATCGCCCGAGGTTCGCCTTCATATACACAAGCATAGAGAGCACAAACAGGTAGTTTGTTATCGAAATGATCAGCGAACAGACCGTCGGGTCGGTTATCCATAGGTTCAGGTATCCGCTTATGTTCTGCGCGATCATAAACAATCCCCAGAAGAAGCAAAGCGCGCCGAAGGTCAGATACTTATAATCGACCTTGCCGAAAACAAAGCTCGCGATGGGGAAGAAGAACACTCCGAAAAAGCAGACTAAGATATAAAGGAATACCCATGGCAGAGAATTGAAGATAAACCTTGTGTATTCGCCGTTGGATTCGCTTACCACAACATCAAAGCATTCGGAAAAGTTAGAGATATCCCTTCCGTAAGGATTCACGACCTCAAGGGTGATAACTTCATTCGGATTTATCGTTCCCGACGAGGGGTATCTCAGGTCGTATTCCTGAACATAGTAGCCGGGTGTGTTAGGCATCCTTTCGGAAAACAGATTTTTTTTGTGGTAGTTTTCTAATATTTCGTCAACATCTATCGCAAGGTTTTCTTCGTTCATACCCTCAAATGCTTTGAGCACGTTTTCCCTCATTTGCTCGGGCGAATAGTAGTTGTATTCAAAAACGGTTTCACCCTTGCTGTTTTTGACGGTGTACCAGACGTTTTTTGATGATATGCCGATAGTGTTGAAAAACTCGGTGGCCTCAGTCAGCTTGCCCTTAAAAACTATATTATCCGAGAATCTGTCGGTTGTATCGTTTTTATTGCTAATGGGCTTCCAGTCGCCGCCGTCGACCGAATACTCGCCGTCAATAAACATAGGGATGTCATAGCTTGTGTCAAAGCTTTCGTAAAACCGGATACAAAGCGCGACCAGTCCCGCGAGCAAAAGAGTCATTATTATCGCTATCACCGCTGTCCAGCGCTTAGTTCGCAGTATTTTAACTATGGCAAACACTCCCTTTCAAGTCATTTTTTATTCTTTATACATTATACCGTTTTTTTAGCAAAATGAAAAGCGGTTTGTTTCAAAAAATTCAAATTTTTTTGCATTTACAACCGCGCAAAGCTGTGTTAAGATATAACCATAGAATAATTTGTCAGGGAGGCGTAAATATGAACGGCGATCAAAAATACTTTAAGCTGCTTTCGGAAAAATATCCATCGGTGAGATCCTTGACGCGCGAGATAATCAACCTCACGGCTATACTCAATCTCCCCAAGGGCACCGAGCACTTTATGAGCGATATCCACGGCGAGTACGAGGCGTTTTGCCACATCCTCAACAACTGCTCGGGAGTAATAAGAGAAAAGGTCGAGGCGCTTTACTGCGACATTTTGACCCACGAGCAGATCAAGGAGCTATGCACGCTGATTTATTATCCCGCCGAAAAGCTGAGCCTTATAAAACGCGGCGGAGGCACCGATACCGAATGGTACAGAACCACCCTTGAACAGATGATAGAGATCGCCCGCGTCCTCAGCTCAAAATACACGCGTTCAAAGGTGCGCAAGGCTATGCCGCCCGACTACGCCTATATTATCGACGAGCTCCTTCACGCCCAGCGCGATGAGGACGATAACCAGGTGCGCTATCACAACAATATCCTTGACACTATCATCAACATCAACGGTGACGACTTTATAATATCGCTCGCGGGGCTGATAAAAAGGCTCGCGGTCGACAGGCTCCATATCGTGGGCGATATCTTTGACCGCGGAAAAAGCGCGGAGAAGATAATCGACCTGCTCGAAAACCACCATTCGCTCGACATTGAGTGGGGAAATCACGATATTTTGTGGATGGGCGCCGCCTGCGGAAGCGAGGCGTGCATCGCGAACGTCGTCAGGAACAGCATAAAATACAACACGCTCAACACCCTTGAGAGCGGCTACGGAATAAGCCTGCGCGCGCTGATTTTGTTCGCGTCAAAGACATATCCCGGGCAAAGCCCGATGAAGGCGGCGCTAAAGGCGATCTCTGTTATTCAGTTCAAGCTCGAGGGTCAGATAATAAAGCGCAATCCCGATTATAAAATGGAAAACCGCCTTTTGCTCCATACGATAGATACAGAAAAAGGCACGGTCGTTTCCGAGGGAACAGAATACAAGCTCGGCGATACGTTCTTCCCGACGCTTGACAAGGACGATCCCTACAGGCTGACCGGGGAAGAAGCGGAGGTAGTAAATGACCTGAGGGATTCATTCGTCAACAGCCACAGGCTGAAAAAACACGCCGAGTTTTTATATAACAACGGCGGTATGTATAAGATATTCAACGGCAATCTTCTTTACCACGGCTGCGTTCCGCTCGACGGTGACGGAAAGCTGATGGAAATTGAGCTGTTCGGCGAAAAGCACAGCGGTAAGGCTTACTTTGATATGGCCGACCAAATAGCCCGGCTGGCATTTTTTGAGGGCGGCCGGCAGCAGATAGGGCTCGACTTTATGTGGTACCTCTGGTGCTCTCCCGACTCACCGCTTTGCGGCAGGAACATCAAGACCTTTGAGCGCGCGTTTATCCCCGATAAATCCGCGTGGAAGGAAGAGAAGAACCCTTACTACGACTACTATTATCAAAGAGAAACCTGCGAAATGATACTGCGCGAGTTCGCTCTGAACGCCGATACGGCGCACATAATCAACGGCCATACCCCTGTCAGGACGGTCAAGGGCGAGCTGCCCATCCGCGCCGACGGCAAGCTGCTCGTTATCGACGGCGGCTTTTGCAAGGAGTACCACAGCACAACGGGTATCGCGGGCTATACGCTGATCTATAATTCCCACGGGCTGCGTCTGAAAGCCCACCATCCGTTTAGAAGCGTCGATGAGGCTCTCGGTGAAAACCGCGACATTCACTCGGATTCCGAGATAGTCGAGACCGGAACGCATAGGATGATGGTGCTTGACACCGACTCAGGCGAGAATATCTCAAAAAAGATCGACGACCTAAAAAAGCTGCTCAGTATGTACCGCAGCGGAAAGCTTCAACCAAAGGAATAAAAACCGGCTGACTCAAAGCAAATGCCGAGAGTCAGCCGATTTTTTATTGGATAATATGTTGTTATTTTATCATTATTTCGGGGTCGATACCCTGCTTTTCGTAGTAGTCGCTTAGCGCCGCCTTTATCGCTTCCTCAGCGAGCACCGAGCAGTGCACCTTTACCGGCGGAAGTCCGTCCAGAGCCTCCATTACCGCCTTGTTTGTCAGCTTAAGCGCGTTATCGACCGACTTGCCCTTGATAAGCTCGGTCGCCATACTGCTTGTCGCGATAGCCGCTCCGCAGCCGAAGGTCTTGAACTTAACGTCGGTGATGGTGTTGTCGTCGACCTTGATGTACATTTTCATAATATCTCCGCATTTGGAGTTGCCGACCTCTCCGATACCGTCGGCGTTTTCGATCTCACCCACGTTGCGCGGATTCGCGAAGTGGTCAATAACCTTTTCCGAATATACC
>JBGULZ010000288.1:0-2289 GCA_045116595.1 Ruminococcus sp.
ATCACAGCCGCAACAACAGGCTTATGTGCCACTACTGCGGCTATTCCGTACCGTTCACGGGCGAGTGCGCGACCTGCCACGGCCACACTTTAAGGCTGGGCGGAACAGGCACTCAAAAGGCTGAGAAGGATATCGCCGAGATATTCCCCGAGGCGAGGATCCTGAGAATGGACACCGACGCGGCTTCATCAAAAACCGCTTACGAAAAGATGATCACCTCTTTTTCAAACGGAGAGTATGACATTTTGGTAGGCACTCAGATGGTAGCCAAGGGACTTGATTTTCCAAACGTAACGCTCGTCGGCGTGCTCAACACCGACCACGCTCTTTACGCGGACGATTACCGCAGCTATGAGCGGGCGTTTTCTCTGCTGACCCAGGTAGTCGGCAGAAGCGGAAGGGGAGAGCGCAAGGGTATCGCGGTCATCCAGTCGTATACCCCCGACAACCTGATAATCTCAATGGCGGCAAGGCAGGACTACGACGCCTTCTTTGACACCGAGATAAAAATCAGGGAGGCTATGCTCTATCCGCCGTTTGCCGATATTTGCCTGATAGGCTTTGTCGGCGCTGACCAGACAAAAACGCTCAATGCGGCAAAGGGATTCCTTACAGAGTTCGCAAAGCTCGCAAAGGCAGAGTACAGCGATCTTCCGGTAAGAGTCTTGGGACCGTCTCCGGCGCTCGTTATAAAGGTCAGCAACAAATACAGATATAAATTGATAATCAAATGCAAAAACAACCGCGCGTTCAGGGAACTGCTCTCCCGCGTGCTCGTCAGCTTCGGCACAAGCCGCGACTACGCTGACGTCACCGCCTATGCGGATATGAACGCGCTTGTATGCTGAGGCATTATTATAAGGAAGATGAAAAATGGCAATCAGAAACATTGTTAAGGACGGCGACCCTATCCTGAAAAAGAAGTGCCGCCCCGTAGAAAAATTTGACCAAAAGCTCGCGATCCTGCTTGACGATATGGCTGAGACGATGCACCAAGCCAACGGCGTAGGACTTGCCGCTCCGCAGGTCGGAATGCTCAGAAGGGTTGTCGTTATCGACGTCGGCGAGGGCGTGATAGAGCTTGTCAACCCAAAGATCGTCGTATATAGCGGCGAGCAGGAGGGCGTTGAGGGCTGCCTTTCGTTCCCCGGCGAATGGGGCTTGGCAAAGCGCCCGAACTACGTCAAGGTCAGGGCTCAGGACAGAAACGGCGACGAGTTCGAGATCGACGGTGAGGAATTGCTCGCAAGGGCTTTTTGCCACGAGATAGATCACCTCAACGGCGTTGTGTTCAAGGATGTCGCCGACAGGATGTTGACGGCCGCCGAGATCGAAGAAATGGAAAAGAAGGACAAATGAAGATAGTATATATGGGCACGCCCGACTTTGCCGTGCCCGCACTCAAAAAATTAGCGGCTTGCGAGTCACACTCGGTGATCGCGGTTTTCACCCAGCCGGACAAGCCGAGGGGCAGAAAGATGATACTGACCCCTCCGGACGTAAAGGTCTGCGCCGAGGAGCTTGGTATCCCCGTGTATCAGCCGGAATCGATGAGGTCGGAAGAAGCGTATGATTCGTTAAAAGAATTAAATCCCGACGTGATAGTAGTCGCCGCTTACGGACAGATACTGCCTAAACGTGTGCTCGATCTGCCAAAGTTCGGCTGCGTAAATATCCACGGCTCGCTTTTGCCGAAGTACCGCGGAGCCGCGCCGATACAGCAGAGCGTGCTCGACGGCGAAAAAATCACGGGCGTTACAACGATGCTGATGGACGTCGGGCTCGACACAGGCGATATCCTGCAAACGGCTAAGACCGAGATCGGCGAAAACGAGACCGCCGGAGAGCTTTTTGACCGCCTTGCATTGCTCGGCGGAGAGCTTATCATAAAAACTCTCGACGCGCTTCAAAACGGCACGGTTACCGCTCAAAAGCAGGATGAGTCTCTGAGCACACACACCACAAAAATAGACAAATCACTCTGCCCGATAGACTTTAATAAAGCGGCGGATGAAGTCCACAATAAGGTCAGAGGACTCAACCCCTGGCCGGTAGCTACGACGACGATATCCGGCAAGCGCGTAAAGGTCTACTCAACAAGGCTGTCCGAAATGACCGGAGAGGCGGGAACTATCCTCAGCCTAAAGCCCTTTGTAGTAGCCTGCGCCGAAAAGTCGGTAGAGATAAAGGAGCTCCAGCCCGAGGGCAAAAAGCGAATGACCGCCGAGGCGTTCCTCGCGGGTCATAAGCTGCAAATCGGAAAACATCTGTAATAATGTAGGGGCGGAC
>JBGULZ010000289.1:0-3561 GCA_045116595.1 Ruminococcus sp.
GATCAACGACGTTATCGCCGAGATCAAGGAGCTCAAGGAGAACCTTGACATCATCAACGCTCATCTCGATGAGATCACAAATCAGAAGAAGTGCCCCCAGTGCGAGGCAAAGATCCCCAAGAACTCCGTTTACTGCAACATCTGCGGAACAAAGCTCGAAGAGGCAGAAGAGGACGTCAGCGCTGATGATACCGCCGACGAAGCTCCCGCGGAAGAAGCAGCCGAAGAAGCCGCTGAGGAAGCCGCTGAGGAAGCCGCTGAGGCTCCTGCCGAGACAGCTGCAGAGGCAGAGTAATTAATTTTATTTAGCCAAAAAATAAATCGTAATTAGGTGATTTAATTTGTCTAAAAAATACAACGCAGTGAGCACGTTTACCCAGGACGTATCCGCTTCGTTCATCAAGGGCGCGGCGATTTTGACGATCAGTATGATAATCGTCAAGGTGTTCGGGCTTTTGAACAAGATCGTCCTGGTGTGGATATTCACGCATTGCGGCGCCGAGGGAATGGCGTCCTTCGGTATGGGACTTTACGCAAACGCCTATGAGCTGTTTGTCGTCATATTTACGGTCGCCACGGGCGGCTTGCCCATCGCGATCTCGCGTTTGGTGTCGGAAAATATGACCAAAAAGCGGTATAAGGACGTGCGGCTGATACACAAGATATCAGTGCCGTTCTTTACGATCATGGGACTCGTATGCTTCGCGATCGTTTTCGGCGCGAGCGTTCCATACTCACAGTACGTGATCAAGTCTCCGTATGCCGTTTACGGTATGATGTGTCTGGCGCCGACGGTCTTTTTCGGCTGTCTTGCGTCCGCTTACCGCGGCTATTACGAGGGACAGCGCAATATGGTTCCCACCGCGGTCTCGGAAATAATCGAGGCTGTTGTAAAGCTGGTAGTAGGCTCACTGCTCGCCTATGGCATTTTGGTGTGGGGACTCAATTCCAACGCCGCGACTCATTCGTTTTTGGGTATCCAATTCCAAAACGAGGACGAGGCGATGCACACTATCATCGCTTTTTCGGTCGCCGGCGCTATTATCGGAATCTCGCTGAGCAGTATGGTTTCGTGGCTGTATTATTTCCTGAAATTCAGGATACAGGGCGACGGAATCCCGCAGGAATACTACGAAAACTCGGTAGAAGCGCGCGAAAAACGCGAGACATTTATGACTATCATCAAAACCGCTCTGCCCATCGCGGGCGGCGCGTTGGTAATGAGCCTCGCTTCATGGATAGATTCTATTATTATACAAAATGTTCTGCTCAACCTCGCCAATAACCACGGCGATGTATTGCGCGAGCAGTATCTCAGATTCTACAGCCCCGAATCGTTCAGCGGCAAGCATGTAACGATTCACACAAACCTTTGGGGCTGCTACTCAAACGCGCTGACGCTTATGCAGCTTGTCACCGCCGTAACTCAGGTTTTCGGTTCTTCCGCTATGCCAAACGTTACAAGCGCGTGGACAAAGGGCGACAAGGGCGAGCTGAGACAGTCTATCAATACGGTTTTGAAGCTTACTATGATGTTTACGCTGCCAATGGCGTTCGGACTTGTTGTTCTGGCGCACCCGATAATGGGTCTTGTCTACGGCAAAAGCCCCGAGATCGTCGAGATCGGCGGCAACGTGCTTATGGTAATGGGCTTCACGACCATCTTTACCGCGATCATCACGCCGATATGCTCAATGATCAACGGCGTCGGCAAGGTAAAGACACCGATGATACTCTACATCATTTGTATGTTTGTAAAAATCGGAACGTCATGGATATTCGTCAGCATTCCGTCCGTCAACATCCAGGGCGCTACGGCGGGCTCGCTGATCTCTTACGCGTTGATTTGCGTGATAGGAATGTACCTGCTCATTAGGTATACAAAGATAGTTCCCGACTTCCTTTCGACCACGATAAAGCCCCTTATCGGCTCGGTCGCGTGTGCCGCGACAGCTTTCTTTGTGAATATGCTGATCGAGGGACATATGCCTCACAGGGTGTCAACCATCATTTCTATCGTGGCTGCGGCTATAGTTTATATTGCAATTTTACTAATATTACGCACATTTTCCGCTCAAGAGGTACAGATTTTACCAAAAGGCGAAAAAATCGCAAAAACACTTGAAAAATTGCACTTGATTAGTTAAAATAGTATAACGTGGGTTACAGATAGACACTCGGTTTACGGAGATGTAAAATATGGACTTTCAGGAAAAACCAAATTACAGTTTTGATGACCTTATCGAGATTGTAAAGATCCTGCGCGCTCCCGGCGGTTGTCCGTGGGACAGGGCGCAGACCCATAAGTCCATCCGCTCCAATTTTATCGAGGAGACCTACGAGGCGGTAGAGGCTATCGACACCGACGACAAAGCTCTGCTTAAGGAAGAGCTCGGAGATGTACTTCTTCAGGTAGCGCTTCACGCGGAGATGGAACGCGAGGAAAACAGCTTTGACATAAACGATATCTGCGACGGTATCTGCAAAAAGCTGATCATCCGCCATCCTCATGTCTTCGGCGACAAAAACGCTTCCGATGCCGACCAGGCTCTGACGAACTGGGACGCTGTAAAAATGCAGACCAAATCGCAGACCACCCAAACGCAGGCAATGCAAAGCGTATCAAAGGCTTTGCCGTCGCTTATGCGGGCCGAAAAGGTTCAAAAAAAGGCGGCTAAGGTCGGCTTTGACTGGGACGAGGTTGACGGCGCGCTCGAGAGCTTGACTCAGGAGTGCGAGGAACTTAAAGCCGCGGTCAAAAACAACGACGCTCAAAATCAATACGAGGAGCTCGGCGACGTGCTGTTTTCAGCAGTAAACGTTTCGCGCTTCTTAAAGATCGACAGCGAAAAGGCGCTCTACGACGCCTGCGACAAATTTATAGACCGTTTTTCAATGGTCGAAGCCCTCGCAAACGAGCGCGGGATCGATATGAAAACGGCGTCAATCAGCAAACTTGATTCCCTTTGGGATGAAGTTAAAATTAAAAAAATGGAGGAAAATTAAGATGAAAAAAACAGAACTCATCGCCGCTATTGCTGAGCAGAGCGGTCTTTCAAAGAAAGATGCAGAAAAGGCTCTTTCCGCTACACTCGACACAATCGTAAAGGCAGTTGCTGACGGCGACAAGATCCAGCTCACAGGCTTCGGCACATTTGAGCAGCGCCAGAGAAACGCAAGAACAGGCGTAGACCCCAGAACCGGTAACTCAATCGAGATCCCCGCTTCTAAGGTTCCCGCTTTCAAGGCCGGTAAGGCTTTCAAGGACGTTGTAAATAAGTAATTAAATTTACATTTCGGCTGCTTCTTTGGGGGCAGCCGAACGTTTTTATGCAGGTGTTTTATGAGACTTGATAAATATCTAAAGGTATCGCGCTTGATAAAGCGCAGGACAGTTGCCAACGAAGCCTGCGACGCGGGCAAGGTCGTTGTCAACGGAAAACAGGCGCGCGCCTCGTATGATGTAAAAGAGGGAGATATGATCGAGATCACCCTCGGAGCGCGCGTGGTAAAGGTAAAGGTCACTCAGGTCAAAGAGGTCGTCCGCAAGGAGGACGCCTC
>JBGULZ010000290.1:0-4597 GCA_045116595.1 Ruminococcus sp.
CTTTGCTGAACATAGCTGTTGCCTGTGTTCAGATCGGGCATACCGAGATGGTACTGCGTGATGTTGTACCTGCTGTTGTCGTTTGTACGGGTATTGTTCGTATGATAATAATTCGCGTTTTTGAGATCGCTCTCAACGCCAATGTTTAGGTAGCTGTATGTGCCGCCGTCAGTGCCGTTGTTGGCAAGGTGGTTAGCTACGATATCAACAACTACCTTGATGTTGTATTTTTCCGCCTCTGTACACAGTGACGTAAGCTGAGCCTTTGTGCCGATCCATGTGTATCCGGTCGATATCGACAATCCAAGGGGCTGGTACATCTTCTTCCACTGCCCTTCCATATCAGTCCAACTCGAATTGTAATCCTTCGGGCTTTGGACGGGCGAGGTCTGTACCGCCGTGTAGCCTGCCTTTGCGATATCGGCAAGGTTTGATTTGATTTGGTTGTACGACCAGTTAAATCAGTGCAGGATGTTACTGCCTCTGACGGTTGCCTGCGCGTATGTCTCGTATGCGGTCTCCGCCGCCGCGGGAACGATAGCCACGCTCAGGACTGAAACGACCATACATACAGCAAGGATAACGCTTGTGAGCTTTTTTGAAAAACTCATAAAAATCACTCCTTTAGTAAATTTAACGCGAAATAACTTTGCCCAATATACCGATGATCTCGCGTTATATCAAGTGAAAAGGCGCACTCTCACTTAATAATTATCCAATATAATTTTACACAAAATTTGTAATATAGTCAAGTGATTTTCCAATAAACAAGCACAAAATAAGACCCCAAAGGAGATTGATCCTTTGGGGTCGGAAATTTATAAACATTATTCAAATTTTGAAGCTAACATCTTGCCCATATCGTACATACCGGGCTGCTGACCGGCGAGGAAAACGGCCGCATTCACAGCGCCTGCAGCGAACACCTCTTTTGACTGAGCCTGATGTGAAACGGTTACGACCTCGTCGTGACCCGCGAAGATGACCTCGTGCTCACCGACGATCGTGCCGCCTCTTACCGAATGGATACCTATCTCATTCTTAGCGCGCTTTTTGCGGTAGGAATGTCTGTCGTAAACATACATCGGCTCCTGCTCCAAGGTCTCGGAGATACCGTCGGCTATCATCAGCGCAGTACCGCTCGGAGCGTCGAGCTTTAGGTTATGGTGCTTTTCGACTATCTCGATATCAAAGCTCGAGCCGAGCACCCTTGCCGCCTGCTTTGAAAGCTCGATCAAAAGGTTTATTCCGAGCGACATATTGCCCGAATAGAACACGGGGATAGTGTTTGCGGCTTCCTTTATCTTCCCCACCTGTTCCTCTGAGTAGCCTGTTGTGCAGATAACGCAGGGAACCTTGTTTTTGAGCGCGAAGCCGAGCATACCGTCCAAAGCGGCGGGATTAGAAAAGTCGATGATGACATCGGGTTTTGAGCAGGCTTCATCAAAGCTCTTGTAAACTTCAAAGTCGTATTTATTCTCGCCGTAAGCGTCAACGCCGAAGGCAACCTCGGTCTCGGGATTTTCAATTACCGACTGAGCCACAAAATAGCCCATTTTGCCGTTTGCGCCTACGATTGCAATTTTGATCATTTTAACGTCCCCTTTTAATTCAATAAAACAGCTGTCATCCTGAGGTCGTGGCGACGACGGCGCAAATCGAAGGATCTCATAGTACTTCAACCCACGTCAGCAATTATGGTATGAGATTCTTCGGCAGAGCCTCAGAATGACAGAAAAATTAAAAAACAATTATATCTTATTCAAAAGATCGTACTTTGCAAGGCAGTCCTTGAGGTCGTGATAACCCGCGACGCTCATCGGAACAAGCGGAAGCTTGCACTCGCCCGCGTCAAAGCCGTAAAGGTTCATAGCGGTCTTGATGGGGATCGGGTTAACATCAGAGAACATAATGTTCATAAGCTCAAGATAGTGGAAGTGGAGCTTCTGAGCCTCGGCAAAGTTATTATCAAGGCAGAGCTGACAGATCTTGTGCATCTCGGCAGGACAGATGTTCGCGAATACGGAGATAACGCCCAAAGCTCCGAGCGACATAAACGGAACGGTCTGGTCGTCGTTGCCAGAATAGATATCGAGCTTATCGCCGCAAAGTGAGCGGATAACAGCTACCTGAGAGATATTGCCGCTCGCTTCCTTGGCAGCCTTGATGTTGGGGTGCTTGCAAAGCTCGGCGTATGTCTTGGGCTGGATGTTGCAGCCTGTTCTTGAAGGCACGTTATAAACGATGATGGGAAGGTCAACCGCGTCCGCGATAACATTAAAGTGCTTTACAAGGCCTGCCTGAGAGGTCTTGTTGTAGTAAGGAGTAACGCTCAAAAGCGCGTCGCAACCCGAAGCCTGAGCGGACTTTGAGAGCATAACGGCGGTTTTGGTATCGTTGCTGCCCGTACCCGCGATAACGGGGATCCTTCCGTTGATCCTCTCGGCAGCGTATTCGATGACCTTGCAGTGCTCCTCCTCGGTGAGAGTCGCAGCCTCGCCTGTTGTTCCGCAAACGATCACAGCGTCCGTGCCGTTTTCGAGGTGGAAGTCAAGGAGCTGTCCGAATACATCAAAATTTACTGTTCCGTCTGACTTGATGGGCGTGATAATAGCAACGCCCGAGCCTGTAAAAATGTGGTCTGCCATAATCTTCCTCCAAAATTAATCCATATAACCCTCTGCGCAAAGGAGCTCTGCCAAAAGTACAGCGCCGCCTGCCGCGCCTCTGAGAGTATTGTGAGACATACAAACGAATTTGTAGTCATACTGTGTGTCTTCTCTGAGCCTTCCGACCGATACTGCCATACCGTTTTCGAGGTTTCTTTCCGACTTTATCTGCGGACGGTCGGGCTCTGTAAAGTAATGCAGGAAATTCTTGGGCGCGCTGGGAAGCTCAAGCTCCTGAGCTCTGCCCTTGTAGTTTTCCCAAATATTGATGATCTCGTCAACAGTGGGCTTCTTTACGCCGTCCTTGAACGACATAAACACAGCCGCGGTGTGTCCGTTCGATACGGGAACGCGCAGGCACTGTGATGTGATGGCGATATCGTCTGTCTTAACGATCTCGTCGCCTACGATCTTGCCCCAGATCTTGAGCGGCTCCTGCTCGGACTTCTCCTCTTCGCCGCCGATATAAGGGATAACGTTGTCTATCATCTCGGGCCAGGTTTTGAAAGTCTTGCCGGCACCAGAGATAGCCTGATATGTGCAGGCGAGGACTTTGTCAACTCCGAGCTCCTTTAAGGGGTGGATAGCCGGAACATAGCTCTGCAGCGAGCAGTTCGACTTAACGGCTACAAAGCCTCTCTTTGTGCCGAGGCGCTTTCTCTGAGACTCAATGATCTTGATGTGATCAGCGTTGATCTCGGGCACTACCATCGGTACGTCGGGAGTAAAGCGGTGAGCCGAGTTGTTTGATACGATCGGGCACTCTGCCTTTGCGTATTTTTCCTCGAGCGCTTTGATCTCATCCTTCTTCATATTGACCGCGCAGAAGCAGAAATCGACCTGAGAAGTTACCTCCTCAACGTTTTCCGCGTCAACGATCACCATATCTTTATACTTATCGGGGAGCGGAGTGTCCATATGCCATCTGCCGTCTGTGACCTCCGAATACTTTTTACCTGCGCTGCGCGCGCTTGCCGCGAGGACTGCTACCTCAAACCACGGGTGGTTTTCAAGCAAAAGCGCAAAGCGCTGGCCTACCATTCCTGTTGCTCCGATAATTCCTACCTTGTACTTTTTCACTATGATTCCTCCGAATATTACAATTTTTCAAAAAGCAGTTGCCTTATCCGTCATTTTATTATAAAATAGATTGAGCGCGATAATGCGGCGAATATACAAATCACCACTGCATATGCGCAAATATTCGCAACATACCTCAAATTGTAGTATATCATTAATGAAAACATATGTCAATTAAAACACCGTATTTTATACTATTTTTGCGGAAAAATTTTGTGAGGGATTTTAATGAAAACAAGCGACTTTTATTATGACCTGCCAAAAGAGCTTATCGCCCAAACTCCCGTCGAGCCCCGCGACAGCTCGCGGCTTTTGGTGCTCGGCAGAGAAAGCGGAGAGATTGAGCACAGGCATTTTTATGATATAATCGACTATCTTGACGAGGGCGACCTTATCGTAGCGAACGATTCAAGGGTACTGCCCGCGAGGATCTACGGCGTTAAGGACACCGGCGCAAGGGTCGAGTTCCTTTTGCTAAAGCAGATATCGGGCAACCGTTGGGAGACCCTCTGCAAGCCCGGCAGAAAGGCAAAGGAAGGCGCAAAATTCACCTTCGGCGACGGACTTCTGACCGCAACGGTGGTAGAAGTGAAGGACGACGGCAACAGGATAGTCGACTTTGACTGCGACGAAAACTTCTTCTCTACGCTCGACAAGATCGGGCAAATGCCGCTTCCCCCCTACATCACCGAGGAGCTTAAAGACCGCGAGCGATACCAGACCGTTTACAGCCACGAGCTCGGCTCGGCTGCCGCTCCCACGGCGGGACTCCACTTTACCGACGAGCTGATGGACAGGCTCAGGGCAAAGGGCGTAAAGATCGCTTACGTTACGCTCCACGTCGGCTT